>JAGQOZ010000199.1 GCA_020426955.1 Planctomycetales bacterium | reverse complement strand
AGCGGTATTGGCCTTTAGGCGGAAATCTGCTGAAACCAAATCCGCCTAAAGGCGGGACTACGAACCAACCGTGTCGCTGTCCAGCGCTAGGGCGAATTCTCGGTTGCTTCGACGTTGGGCGATGTATCGTCTGCCGACGGAGTTTTTGGCGGCCGAATCAGATCCACTCGTCCTTGCGTCCAGCGCTGCAAACCTTCCAGACGCGCCATGGCGGTTGGGAAATAGGACGCCGGTAGCTTGTGGTAATGCTCGGAATACTGTTGTTCGCGGAGTTGTTGCCAATCAGCCTGCGGCGTAACGACTCCCGTTTGGGTCAGGTGCACAAAGATTGCGTTGGCAATCCACTGGTGGCCTTTGATACGAGGGTGGACGTGATCAATCAGCGTCTTATCGCCGGGGATATGCGTTTCTTCGTGCGCCTCAAAGATGGCTCGGATATCAATTAGCGGAGTGCCGGTGCGTCGGCAAACAGCGTGAATGACGGTGTGCATCGATTCCAGAATTCGCAACGGACAGACATCTTGATCTTTCGCTTGTAGGTACGCGGCCTTGGCGTTCTCCAATTCTCCGTTGGCTTCGTAGTGTCGCCCCAGTAGGAACAAAGCATTGGGGTAACGAGGATCGATTTTTAGGATTTGCCGCACCAGTGACAACCGCTTGTCTGGATCGTCCCAGCCCATGTGTTGCGCTTGTTCCCATAGCTGTTCTACTTGCGAACGTTGCGAAGCAGAAAGCGTTTCGGAGAAGGTGGACTTAAAGGGAGGCGTATCGCGAATATTCGACACCGGATTGGCAAGAATCAACGGGACGTGGGCTTGTCGAGCGAGATGGATCATGCGAAGCAGATTTTGTTCAAAGTGGTGCACCACTCCGGCAGTCCATTCATCGTCTCGATGGTAGTCGGCCAAGCCGCCTTGATAATCGAGCAACGCTTCCACTTCCGCAGGCAGATCTTGCGCGGACGGTGGTGAGTCATTGGCATGAATCGCGTTGTGCAGAACGCCGTACAGGTGAAACTGCGAGGCAAATTCGTGCGTTGTTTTCAGCCACTCCGGCATCGACTTTATCTGGCCATAGGTTCGCTCTTCCAGAAATTCGTTCTGGCCGGTGTAAACGATGATCAAGTCCGGTTGGTAATGCAAAACTTCTTGCAGAATGGGGACTAGGCGATAGCTGGCGTACGACACGCCGCCGCAATTGACCACCTCCCATTTTCGACCTGGATCGGCCGCTTGCAGGCTCAGCTCCAACCACGAAGTGAACGACGTTTCAATGGCGTACGGTCGTCCTTGAACCGTCGAGCCACCAAGACAGAATATTCGATATTCGTTCTTTGCCTTTTGGGCCGCAAACGATTCTGGTCGAAAGAACGTCTGACGTGACTTGGCGATTTCCAGTCGATTTCCATCCGGACTGTGAACGAACAGCGGTTTGACTTCGCTGAATCCAACAAACGGATCGCCCGTGTCATGTGGGTGACCAATTCCAATCAAGCGAAGCACGCCTTCTGCCGTCGCCAGCAGGACAAGTCCCACCAGGATTGACGCACCACGAAACGCCCAACGCTTGCGGCGGCTTACAGGGATGGCAGAACGAGGCGGCGAATTGTGCGTGTGCGTGGTTGACATAGATAGGCTGGTCCGCCCAATTGGGGCCAAACGTAGACTTCGCTCGCATTGTTCAGGCGGTCGTCGGGAAACCGCTTATTTTAACAGGCGAAACAGCCGTCTTGCGAGTCGCTGGGAAAGCGAGTTCGTTCCGGTTATGATTTGGCACTCGGCGTTTGAAGTCTGACACGGTTTTAGTAGTAGAGTATTGGCCCATCAAAATGAAAATCAAGCGGATTGCGACGTACCAAGTTGATTTGCCATTGCATGAAGGCAGTTATAAGTGGTCTGGCGGCAAGTCAGTGGATGTGTTCGACAGCACGATTGTGGAAGTGGAAACGGATTCAGGGGTGATTGGTTATGGCGAAGTCTGTCCGCTGGGGCCGTTTTATTTGCCGGCATATGGCGAAGGCGTGCGAGCCGGCATTCGTGAACTCGCGCCGCATCTGATTGATCACAATCCGTTGCATTTGGGCCAGCTGAATCAGCGAATGGACGCGGCGCTGAAAGGTCACGCATACGTCAAATCGGGGATTGATATGGCGTGCTGGGATATCCTGGGCAAGGTGACAGGGCAACCGGTTTGTTCGTTGATGGGCGGACGCTATGGCGATGACTTTGTGTTGTATCGAGCGATTTCGCAGCGAGACCCGGACGAAATGGCGGCGAATGTGGCCAGTTATCGCGAACAAGGATATCGTCGTTTCCAATTGAAAGTCGGTGGCGATCCGAATCTGGACGTCCAGCGAATTCGCGCTGTGCGGAATCTGTTACTGCCTGGTGACAAACTGATTGCCGATGCCAATACCGGCTGGTTGATGCATGAAGCGGTGCGAGTGGTTCGGGCCGTACATGATTTAGACGTCTATATCGAACAGCCTTGCCTGAGTTACGACGAATGCTTTTCCGTGCGGCAACGAACGAATCACCCGTTTGTCATGGACGAATCGATTGATGGCCTAGGCGTCTTGATGAAGGGCTATGCCGATGCGGCCATGGATGTGGTGAATATCAAGATCAGCAAATTCGGCGGGCTGACCAAGGCCAAGCAGGCTCGAGATCTGTGTGTATCACTGGGCGTCGCCATGACCATTGAAGATAGCTGGGGTGGAGACATCATCACGGCGGCCATTTCACATTTGGCTCATAGTACGCCCACAGAATTCCTGTTTACGTCAACTGACTTTAATAGTTACGTTAGCGTCAGCAATGCGACCGGTGCGCCACAGCGGCAAGATGGACGAATGGCGGCGTCTACAGAACCTGGTTTGGGTATTACGCCCAGGTGGGATGTACTGGGCGAACGGTGCTTTGAGTGCAGTCGGTCGCAATGATATCGGGTATTTTAGTCGTTTGATGGAGTTTGATCAGATTTCTGAATATCGCGTAAATTGAGTAGCGCAATGGCCAAATGCTTGTCGATTGGCGGCGTCATGAATAAGATGAACAGGGTGTGTTTGCGATTCTTATCTTTTCCAAACGTTCTGGTTGCGATTGGGTGCCGAGTAATGCGGTGGTCTTGTCTGTTACTTTCCGCCGGTTGGATTTTGTGCTGGACTAGCTTGGCGTATTCGGTCGTTGTATCCGAAACAACTGTCAACAACACTCAGCGCCCAGCGGATGATCCGGGCTGGGATAATGTTGGCACGCTCCAAGGTTCGACCGGCGTTTATCTCGGGAACCGTTGGGTGTTAACCGCGAATCACGTGGGAGTTGGCAATCTTGCGTTGCCATCTGGTACGTACTCGGCCGAAGCGAGTTCTTCGATTCGAGTTGCCAATCCAACCGACCAGGGACTCACGCAATGGACGGATCTGGTGCTGTTTCGCTTGACCGAAGAACCGAATGTGGCGCCGCTGGCCATTACCTCCGTCTCTCCGCCGCCAGGAACCGAAGTCACGTTGATTGGGAATGGGAGAAATCGAGCGGAGGATTTGACGTATTGGACTCGCTCGGCAACGGGTGGAAACATTCTATGGGAGGTTTCCGAATCGCCCACAAACTACGCGGGCTTCGCTACTGTACCTGGGAATGCGGTCCGCTGGGGAACGAATTTGATTGAACGCGACGAAACGTTTTTTCGGGAACGAGACGCGGACAATACGTATGTGGTTCCGACGTCTGGCGAGGTGATTACGTTTGTGACCGAATTTGATCTCGCCAACACCAGCTCCAATGATCTTCTCAAAGGAAACAATGGTGAAGTTGCCACGGCGTTTGAATCGCAGGCAGTGATCAACGATTCTGGCGGTGCGGTGTTCGTGCCCAAGCCAACCGGTTGGGATTTGGCGGGAATCATCATTGCCGTAGGTGGTTACGACGACCAACCGGATGTTCGGTTCAATTCGCTGTATGGAAACTTAACGTTCATTGGCGATCTGTCCATTTACCGTGATTTCATTACGCAACACTATGTCCACGGTGACTTGGACGACGATGGTTTGCTGACCGTGATTGATCTGGAATCGCTGACCGATGCCGTGCGCAACAAATCAGACTTGTTGCGTTTTGACTTTGATCGAAGTGGCGTTGTTGACCAAGACGATCGAACGGTTTGGGTCGAGCAGATCAAGCAAACTTACTTTGGCGATTCGAATCTAGACGGCGAATTTTCGACGCAGGATTTGGTCGTCGTCTTTACCGCCGGGCAGTACGAAGACAACATCGTCGGGAATTCGACCTGGGCCACGGGTGATTGGAATGGAGATGGCGAATTCAATAGTTCGGACTTTGTTCGCGCCATGCAGTCGCCTGGCTTTGAACTGGGGCCTCGAGACACGTCTGCCTTCGCGCCCATAAATGTCGCTGGTGACACTGTGGTGGCGGTTGTCCCAGAACCGACGGCGACGCTTTTTTCGCTGTTGGGTATTCTGGGTTTGATCCTGATCCGAATCCGCCTCTGGCTTCCGGATTAACGCATTTCCCTACGTCTACGTGGCTTTCGCCCTTTTGCTGTCGTGAAAACCGGCCGATCCCCTGAATTATTGTTGGAATCTGGCGGTTGTTCCGTTTATGATATGCCTCGACCATTCAACTGGCGTGTTTCAATTTTGATGCGCCCGGTTGTTGGCGGCGAGGAACCGGAACGGCGAAGGGGAACGAGGGCGCGCGGGGTATTTCCCTGCATTTCTTTTCATTCTGAAATTGGCAATAAAGAGAGTGCGGTAGGGTTCTATGGATTCGAACAAACGACGACGATTGGGTACCAAGGTTAATAGCAAAAAACATCGTGGGCTGGAGCACTTAGAAGCTCGCTACGTCCTGGATAGCACGGTCGTCTTCAACGAAATCATGTACAACCCGGCTCAAGCCGAAGACGCCGGTTTGGAATGGGTGGAATTCTACAATCAATTGGTTGTGGATATCGACATCTCGGACTGGGTCCTGGAAGGCGGGATTGATTACACCTTCCCTGATAAGACTCGCGTTCCTGGTCGAGGCCACATTGTTTTGGCAGCGGACCCAGAAGCGTTTGAAGCGGCCACTGGAATTTCGGCGTTGGGGCCTTGGACGGGACGGCTTTCCAATGGCGGAGAAGAACTGCGGTTGTACAACAACGACCAGCGTCTCATGAACTCCGTTGACTACCGTGACGGCGGAGACTGGCCGGCGGGACCCGACGGCAGTGGCGTGACACTGGCCAAACGCAATCAGTTTGATGCCAGCGAAAAATCGGCCAGCTGGACGTTCAGCCCAGAACTTGGCGGAACGCCGGGCCGAGACAACTTTTTAGATCCCAACAAGTTGATTATCGATACCATTCTTCCCGAAGAAGCACCGGTTTCAGTCTTCTTGCCCTCTGACAACAGTCTGGGAACCACTTGGACCGCCGCCGCGTTTGATGATACTGGCTGGACGACGGGAACCACCGGCGTCGGCTATGACACTCGATCCGACTACGTGCCCTACTTCGGCTTGAATCTGGATGACCCCGGAAACGGCCAAGATCCGGTGGCCATGAAAGACGTGAATTCGTCTTTGTATATGCGAATTCCATTTACCGCAGGCGACATGAGCGAAGTAGAAACGATTTCGCTCCGCATGCGCTATGACGATGGCTTCGTGGCTTACATTAATGGTCAGGAAGTTCTGGCAGTCAATGCGCCGGGAAGAAACGGGGAGGACGGCCAGCTCACTTGGGATGCCAACGCGACTCGGTCCAATAGTGACCGAGTGGCTGTGAATTATGAAGATTTCAATCTGACGCAATTCCGAGAACTGTTTGTCAATGGTGACAACATCTTGGCCATCCACGCCTTGAATCGTTCCAACACGGATTCTGACTTTTTGATGTATCCGATTATTGAAACTGGTACGGCACCAGACTTGGTCAACAATCTTCCTATCAAGTTGAACGAAATTGCGGCTGGCGGAAGTGGTTTGTTTTTTGCCGAAATTCAAAATGTCGGCACCGCACCGGTGGACCTGGGTGGTGTTACGGTGCGAATTCAAGGTGCGCAAAACAAGGACATTGTTCTGCCACAGCAAATGATTGCTCCAGGCGAATTCGCCGTGATTCGTCAAGCCGATTTGGGTGTGACGCCGGAAGATGGCGACATGATTTCGCTGATCAGCAAGAATGGTCGGCGAGTGTTGGATTCGCAACGAATTGACAATCAGGTGCGAGGCCTGGGAGGAAACGTTTCAGGTAGATGGGCCTATCCGTCCGCAACGACTCCCGGCGCCGCCAACCAGTTTGACGTCAGCCAAGACATTGTCATCAATGAAATCATGTATTCGGCTGCACCTTACGCCAAAGTTGGTGATGTGCCCGCCACCTACGATCGACAAGAGCTGATGGGATTTGACTGGGATCAGTGGCGGTACAATGCCAACGGTCAAGATCTGGGCGTCGATTGGGCGAATTCGGAATATCAAGTGGACGGTGATGCCTGGAAGTTAGGGCAAGGGCTGATCGGCTACGAATCCGCGACATTGGACGAAGAAATTCGAACCGAGCTGACTATTCCTACCAGTAACGATCCTCGTTTTCTAACCTATTACTTCCAGACCGACTTTGACGTCACCGCGGAAATGCTCGCTGGCGAAAATATCTTTGAACTCTATCACTTCATTGATGACGGCGCCGTCTTTCATTTGAACGGCCAGGAATTCTATCGCTACAACATGCCGGACGGTGAAATCACCTTTGAAGTGGATGCCAGCCGATCAGTATCCAACGCCGACAAGTCGTCAGCTGTAGAAATTCCCAAAGGACTGTTAAAAGCGGGCAACAATGTGCTGTCGATTGATGTGCATCTGTCCAGCACCTTTTCGAACGACATTATCATGGGAGCCCAAATCATCGTTGCCCAGGAAGCCACTCCGCTGATTCCTGGTTCGCCCTATCGAGAAAACCCGGAGGAATGGGTCGAACTGTACAACAAAGGCACTTCCACCGTGGACGTTAGCGGCTGGCAGTTTGACGATGGTGTGAATTTTGAATTCCCCGCCGGCACGTCCATTCCAGCGGGCGGATATTTGGTTGTTTCGAATGACGCGGCTACGCTTCGCCAAAAATATCCGAACATTCAAATTGTGGGCAACTTTGGTGGATCGCTCAGCAATGCCGGCGAAAACATTCGCTTAGTCGACACCAACAAGAACATTGTCGATTCCGTCCATTACTATGACAGCGGCAAATGGCCTCAATACGCTGACGGCGGAGCGTCAAGTTTAGAACTGGTCAATCCCAATGCCGACAACAACAATGCGGCTTCTTGGGCAGCGAGTGACGAATCGGACAAGTCAGAATGGATTGAATATTCGTTTAAGGGCATTTCGCTGATGGATGCCACGGAACGCAGCGCCGCTTATAACGAATTCATCTTCGGTCTATTGGACGTGGGCGAATTTCTACTGGACGACGTTTCGGTCAAAGAGAATCCGTCCACGGAAGCTCGTGAACTGCTGCAAAATGGTTCGTTCGAAGCAGACACTCTGGGCGAATCACCCGCTACATGGCGTTTGATTGGCAATCACAGTGGAACGGTGGTGGTTGATCCAACCAATCCAGGAAATCAAGTGCTGCACGTGGTGGCCACCGGTGCTCAAGCGCATATCCATGACCACGCAGAAACCACATTTGAAGGAAATCGCCGCATTTCCGACGGCACGGAATATGAAATTTCCTTCCGCGCCAAATGGGTTGCCGGTAATGGGCAGTTGAATAACCGCTTGTTCTTTGGACGCCTGTCGAATACGGCCGTACTGGATGTTCCTCGCAACGGCGGCACGCCTGGCGCACAGAACGGTTCCTATCAAGAAAACACCGGACCTACCTACAGCCATTTCCAGCACACACCGGCTACTCCGCTGGAAAATCAGGAAGTGACGGTTCGAGTGCAAGCGGCTGATGCGGATGGCGTGCAGAATGTGAAGTTGTTCTGGCGAGAAGATCGAGGTGATTGGAATTCGGCTGACATGACTTTGTCAGGCAATCAATACCAAGGTACCATCCCAGGCTTTTCGTCGGGAACGATTGTCCAGTTCTATGTGGAAGGCACCGATGCGGCCGGCCACGTTTCGACTTTCCCAGCGGAAGGAGCGGATTCGCGAGCACTTTATCAAGTGGAAGACGGACGCGGCCCGGCTTCGCCCATTGATAAGTTCCGCTTGGTCATGCTGCGTGACGATCAAACTCAGTTGTTCGCCAGCAAAGACCGCATGAGCAACTGGCGAATTCCGGTCACCGTTATTCACAACAACGATACCTATTACAACGTTGTGGTACGAATGACAGGTAGCCGCTGGATTCGTCCGAATAGCGGTTATCGAGTGGACTTTAATCCGGATGAACCGTTGTACGGCGTGCACGAATCAGTCCGCTTCGACTTGAACGGCATGGCGGAAATTGTGATGAAGCAGATGCTGAATCGAGCGGGCGGTTCCAAGACCAGTTCGTATGACGACATTGCTTACTTGGTTTCGCCCAATTCGGGACACACTCATGAAGTCCTGCTGAACTTGGCGCGATATGAAAACGTCTTCTTGGATTCTCAATTTGAAAACGGTTCGGAAGGCACCAAGTATGAACTGGATGACGTAACCTATCCCACCAGTCCCAGTGGAGGAGTCGAGGGCTTTAAGACGGGCACTGAAGTCAACCAAAACGCGGATATCGGCGTGGATGCTCAGATGTTTGCGGAACAAGGACAGAATCCGGAATTCTATCGAGCTCACGTGTTGATCAAGAGCAATCGAACCAAGGATGATTACGAATCGGTGGTGCGAATGGCCAGCGCTATTCACAACAATGATCCGCAAACATTGTTCGAAATGACCAACGAAGCCATGGACGTCGATTTGTGGATGCGACATTACGCTCATCAAGCCTACTTCGGCAACTGGGACACATACGGATTCCGACGTCCCAAGAACTTGCGAATGTACGTTCGGCCCGAAGACGATCGCATGATTCCGCTGATGTGGGACTGTGACTTGTGTAATTTCTCGGAACCTCTGTTCAATCGCACCGAACCGACTTCGCGGTTGGATGAAATCCGAGCGATTCCTCACAACTTGCGTTTGTTCTGGGGCCACATGTACGACTTTGTTGATAGATCCTTCAACGAAGAATACGTCGCGGCTTGGGCACCCATGTTTGGCGCTTTAGCCAACAATCAAATCCACGGCGGTGACGAAACGTTTACCGGTATCGTAAATTCTACTCGAAGCCGTTCCGCACAAGCTTTGCGAGAAATCTCACGTGCCATTCCGGAAGTCGACTTCAGTGTCACTACGGCCGACTTCAGTACCGATTCTCATTCGGCCCTGCTGGAAGGCAAAGGTTGGGTCAACGTTCGCACGTTGAAGATTGCGGGCATTGACGAACCGATTGATGCCTACTGGCCGACGGAAGATGGCTGGCAGTTTGAAATCCCCGTGGCCGAAGGTGCTAACACCGTGACGGTGGAAGCCTACGACTTCCGCGGGAATATGATTGGCAGTGATTCCGTGACCATCACCGGGACGTCAGCCAATCCGATTTTGGATTCGCTGCGAATTACGGAAGTCCACTTCAACCCGGCCGATCCGTCGCCTGCCGAAGTGACCGCCGGATTCGATAAC
>JAGQOZ010000198.1 GCA_020426955.1 Planctomycetales bacterium | reverse complement strand
ACCATGGAAAAAACACCTTGGATGGCAACTTTATTGGCTTTGGCTTGACTGATGGCCACTACGTTGATGTTGTGTTCCGCAAAGGAATTCACCGTTACATCTTGACCGGCACTGACCACGGCGCCATCTGCAATGTGTGCTTCGGAAAACGTCGACACATTGATAAATTCGCCTGTACCACCGATGCCGTTCGCCGGTTGATCTCCAAATAGCAGCGGTACGTTAATCTTAGAGGCTTTCACGCCCGCCACGTTTAACGTGTTGATTTCGTCCTTGGCGATAACTTCGACTGATTGATTAGCGTCTGTCAAGTCTTGATTGACCAAGGCCGTGGAATCAATATGAGCGGTGGAACGGTTGTCAATATCAAAGACACTGACCGTGCCAGCCAGACCTAGCTTTGAACCAGTGCCGCCGCTCCGACCAAACGAAGTGAACAACAGATCACTCAACTGTCCGCCGACAAAATGGTCCAAGATTTCTTCGACCGAACTATAGTCAATCTGCCATGGATACGGCACATGCGTCGTGGCGCTGACGGTGGTGGTTCCCAATGCGTCTGAAGTTCCCGCAATGTAAGCGTCCGCGTTGTTATCGTAGTTGGCAATGATGACCGAACCACTGACGGCTCCGTTGCCACCGCTGTTGGTTGTGGCGCTGGCATTCATATTGTCTTCGCTAGTAGCCAACACGGACAAATCTGTTTGCGCCGAAACGTCGGCTGTCGAGGCAATGTAGGCCGTGGTGTCATTCGACGCATCTGCGTAAGCCACTGCCGCCGAAAGATTCAGTTTGCCTTTGCGAATTCCAGGGAATGAGAACTTGTCAAACGCCGAGGCTGCTTTTTCGCCACCGATCGCCTTGATCAAGTTACTCTTCATGCTATGCGATTGCTGCGCAATGCGTTCTTTGGTTTTGCCAATCAGGCCGCCGTGACTACTGGTCGAACTGGCCGCTGCTTGCGTATTGTTGCCCTGCGTCATCGTATCGGCGTGGACGGTTAACGCTTGATTCGCGTCAGCTTGACCTGCGATAAAGGCGGTAGTGTTGGTGCTGAGTAAGTTCACTGCCGTCGCCGCACCCGCTCCAACTCCGCCGGCCGATCCCACCAACGCGGAGAGTGCGTTCGCTTCGACTTCACTTTGCGTCGATGCCGTGACATCAATGTTGCTACCGGTGATGGACGTGCCAGCAGCAGTTGACGAAGTCGTGGTGCTGCTGGTGTCCGCATACGCAAACGACAAATTGATAGGCGTGTTTCTGGATTGTCCTTGAGCGGTGGCGGTGGTGGTGCTGCCCGTTGTGGCGTCCAGCGTGACATCACCTCCAGCGACAATGCTGGCGGTGTCATTCAAAGTGGTGGCTGCCGTGGCGTCTGATTCGGCCCACGCCGCTGAAAGTAAGCTAAACGAGAAACTGGGCGTCGATTTGGACGTCGCGTTGGATTCCAGCGTGACGTTTCCTTGCGCATCAATGGCCGACGTGCCGCTGACGCTGACGGTGCTGGTGGCTTCGGACAGCGAAACCAACCAGTCGGTTGCTACCTTGAAAATGTTTTCAGCAATTTCATCTGGGTCTGGCAGGTCTGAGCCGTCCGTGAAATTCGGTAGTAGCGAAGTGTCGGCATCGGCAGAAATGCTGACGTTCCCTAGCGACGTGATGTTCGAATTGGCCAGCGTAACCGTGGCCGTAGCCGTCTTTTCGAAGCCGAATCGATCAGCGGCGTTCGCCGAAATCGAAATATCGCCCCCATGCAACGTGGCCGAAGCGAGCGAAATGGTGGATGACTTGGAGCCACCAAACGGATTGATGTAGTCGATCAGAATATCTAACGCGTTGTTGGGATT
This sequence comes from Planctomycetales bacterium, assembly GCA_020426955.1. Lineage (GTDB taxonomy): Bacteria > Planctomycetota > Planctomycetia > Pirellulales > Pirellulaceae > JAGQOZ01. The sequence continues at coordinate 7,874 of JAGQOZ010000198.1, read as the reverse complement.
CTCGGCGCTCAGCGAAATCGATCCGGGCGAATGCAGATTGGGATCGTCCACATGCGCATATATGGCCGAACCAGTGGCCAAGGCAATGTTGGTGGCATCGATATTCACACTGCCCGAATCGCCTGACGACGTTCCTGAAGCGGGTGTTCCGGCGGCCAAGTCACGAGTCGATACAGTCACGCCACTGTTGACCGAGACCGTATCTGCTTTGATAGACAAACTGCCGCCTAACAGATTCAAATTCTGCGCGATGATGACATCATCTGAATCAAAACCGCCGACAATGGAATCGGCCACGGGAACGCCAGCGTTGATAATCAATGACGCGGCAAAGGCGCTGTCCAGCGAATTGACGGTGATGGTGTCGTCTCCGAATCCGCCAAAAATGGTCAAACTGTTAGTCGGATTGGTAAATTCATAATTGTCACTGACCGAACCACCGCTCCAGAATCCGAACTCCGTGGAACTCGCTCCTCGAATCCGAGACTTCCCGGCTGTCGGCGCATTTTCCAGAATCAGCGAATCATCTCCACCACTGCCCCAGAACGTCAGATTCGCTGGGTCTGCATCGTTAATCAACGAATCGAGATTTGTGTAATCAATGTTCCAACCTTCAAACGTGATGTTGTGATTGCCGGCGCTGGTGTTGGCGCGCACCGCCACATTGTCGACACTGCCGCCCAACAGAGAAAGCGTGTCGGTCTGTCCGGCTCCGCCATCGATCACGCCGGAAATATTGCCGGCAGCCGTGAACGAAAAGCTGTCACTTCCCGCATTGGAACCGGTCAGATTCTCCACGCCGGTAAAGCTCAGTTCGTTCACACTGCCCGAGTTCGCGCCGGTGACGTTCCACTGCGAATCGGCCGCCGGTCCAATCAATTCGTCACCAGTCGACGTACTGCCGGTGACTGCTTGAATATTGGCAATGCTACTGACGTCGGTGGCGCTGTTGGTGGTCAGATTCACCGTGATGGCCGAACTGCGCGAACCGTAGTTCAACGTGTTACCAGATTCGCCGCCACCATCAATTTCTGCGAAGGACGCGGAATTGCCCAACAAGAACGCATCGGCAAACGATTCGGCGCCTTGCAGCTTTTCTACGTTATCAAACGTCCAGCCGTGAACGGTTCCCGCCCCCGCACCGGTTAGATTCCATGTCGACGCTACGTCGGGACCTGCAAAGGTGTCTTCGTCCGGCCCTGTGCCACCGTCAAAATCGAGTGTCAAACCGACAGCTTGAACGGAGTCTTCCACCCACAGCAAGTCGGCACCTCCTGCCAGTGCCACGTTGATTTCCGTAGCAGCCAGCAGTGACAAGGTTTGGTCACCAATGGTTCCTGGATCCAGGTCGTGCGTATAGGAATCCAATTCGCCGGTGGTACTAAATTCCAGAAACCCATTGGTCGCTCGCAGATATAGTTGGTCGTCCGCTGCGTCTCCGGTAAAGTCGACTCCGTTGGGCGTCAATGCGGGAGTGATAGTCAGCAGCCAACGACTTTCCAGGCTTTCGACGCTCATTTTTTCATGGCGACGTTGTTGTCGTTGTTTTCGCAGACGATTCTTTCGACGGCTATTTCGCTTTGCCACGCGATGCGCTCCTGAATAATTACGTGTACTCGTTACGGTCTTTCGCAATCGAGTTAATTCGTCGCGCCGAGTTCTAGGTGCTCGGACTTGTTGTTTTGGGCGCAGACGGACGGTATTAGATCGGCCAAATTTGGCGTTAGAGTACCGCAATACGGCGGGAATAGACGTGCGAATCCGCTCACAGTTTTCCACATTCAGGGCGTTCGGTGCGGTGACGCAAGCTTGAGAAGATTTTCCGTTGGGCAGTTGCAACGGTTAGCGAATTTATGGCGAACTGGTCTCGCCAAGCTAGCACGGATGATTCGAATTTGCTCGCGTCAAAGTTTCTCTTGTTTCACGGACTGATACGGACGAACCAATGCGAACTTGAGCGAAATTATTTTCGGCAACATGTCGTTCGTTCCCCTCGACCGGCGCTCTCGCTGTTCGGATTACACGCAGTGATAGCGAAGTGCGAACAGTCAACTGCGTCAAGCTTTGAATTTTCGGTGGCGTCGGGCAAGTTTTTGGTTGTCCGGCTATAATTGCAATGGAAGTTGTGTGCCGCCGAATTATCGTTCCTGACTAGATGTGGTTATTGATTTCATGCGTAGCCTTCGAACATTGTTTGCCGTTTTGATTCTGTGGTGCTGTTCTATTGCTGGTGTGACGATTGGCCAAGAAACTGCGGTGGCACCTTCTTCCGACCTTGGCAGGGCACCGACAACGGCGGACGAGCTGCGATTTTGGCTGGAGAACATGGTCGTGCATCATGCCTATTCGTTGGATGAAGCGGCAGCGGCCACCAAGCTGTCGATAAACGACGTGAAAGCTCGGTTGAACGAATTCGATATTCGTCGGAACAACATTCCGCCAACGGCCGCGAATCGATTGACCGTCCTGCCATATCCCGGTGGCCGCCATCCTCGTATCGGCTTCCTGGACGGCGCGGTGAATCCTCAGCGAGAAACCAAATTCAGCGTCGTTGCTCCGTGGAAAGATGGAGGCTACGCGGTGGTGGATCTACCGGAAGCCATTTGGTCCAATTTGGGTCTGACCTATTTGGCGCATACACATATCGACACCATTTGGACCAAGGCCAATGTTTCGCTTCCGCGATTGGAATGGGCACGCTGCGCAGACGGCGCACTGATTTCACAAAGGCAGTTGCCTAACGGCGTTTTGTTCGGAGCGAAAGTAGCGGCTGGGGCGGACGGCGTAACGATGCGGATGTGGTTGCACAATGGTTCGAACGAAACGCTGTCGGACCTGCGAGTCCAAAATTGTGTAATGTTGAAAGGACTTGTCGATTTTGAGCAGCAAACAAACGACAACAAAGTGATTCGTGGCGAATACGTAGCTTGTCACGATTCGAACCGACAGCGTTGGATCATCACGGCGTGGCAGCCTCTGCATCGCGCTTGGGCGAATCCGCCTTGCCCCTGCCTGCATTCGGACCCTCGTTTTCCAGATTGTCCACCTGGCCAAACGCAATATTTGGACGGCTGGCTGTCATTTTACCAAGGCCAGAACTTGGACAGCGAACTGGAACGCATTGAGTCGCTGGGGTGGAAGTCTCAGAAACAACACCGACAACAGGTTGTCACTTGCCAGGTCACTGATCAATCAGACGCACCGCTGAACGTCCGGATTCGTTGGTGGGATGCTTCGGCAACGTCGCCGCCGGTTTACCCTATTTCCGCGGTCAAAGCAGCGTCCGGAATCTCCGACCAAGCGTCGCTCGGCAATTCGACCACGATTGTCCCCGGAGGCATTTTTCTAACGGAACTTGTTCCAGGCGAATATCATGTCCAAATAGATGCAGGTCCGAAATTCACCAAACAAACGAAAGTCATTCGCGTTCTTAGCGCACCGCAGCATTTCCACTGGCGAATGGAATGACACGTGGATCGGTAGGGGTGAACTGCAACCTTGCGGCGCATCAAAAGGCGCCGCGACGCTGTAGGTCGGCTAGGACCTGGATAACGATTCTGGCGATTTCGTCTTCCTCCGGAACATCGTCGGCCCAACCTTCTTCACGTAGCAGTCCGTACAGCTGATCTTTCAGTTTGCCTAGGTCTTGTTGCTGCAAAGGCGACTGTGGCTGACGTCCCGCGCCGGTACGAATGCCTCGTAAGTTCAATGCCGCTCGGAAGCCTTCCGGAAATTCGGCCGAATACAACATCGCGTCAAACAGACGCAGTAGACGGTATTGCAGCTTGCGCGCTTCCTCTAGCTCGCCGGACAGAGTTAAATCGTACAAGCGCCGAGTAACCTCGGGAACAATGCCGCTGGTGGCGTTGGTTCCACCGTTGCAACCGATCAACAGCATGGGCATCAGCGCCGCTTCCCAGCCGGTCAAGAAGCTGAAGTCGGGACGATTCGGACGAACAGCGGAAATCATTCGCATCATATGAGGCAAATCGCCGGACGAATCTTTGATGGCCACAATTCGGGGACATTCGTCGGCTAATCGCTGCACCGTGGGCACGTCAATCGGCGACGCAAACATCGGAATATTGTACAGAGTGATGTCAATCGGCGAATTATCGGCAATCTCCTTGAAGTACGCGTAAACTCCTTCCGGCGTTTGCTTGTAATAAAACGGCGCTACAATTGCCACGGCACGGACGTTCAGCCGGTAATAATGTTCGCAGGCATGAATGGTTTCTCGAGTATTCGCTTCGGCGGCACCTGCCAAAATGGGAACTCGCCCCGCCGCTTGATCGGCCATGATTTCCACAATGCGTTTACGTTCCTCGGCAGTAAACCGGACGAATTCGCCCGTGGAACCGTTCGGATACAATCCATGTACGCCTCGATCAATCAGCCAGTCCACATACTTGCGCAATTCCGGTTCGTGAATATCTCCGTTGGCATCCAAAGGAACAATGTTGGGAGTGAAAATGCCTTCAATTGGTTTGGACATGGCAAGTAATTAACCTGGCAGGATTTGCGGATCGTAGGAATGCTGACGTTTGCAATTTGCAACTGCACAATGATAGCTCGTAAACCGTGTGGCGTCACGAACCGACCGGGAATTGAATGGGCGCTGGGTAGCCCAGCACGTAAGTGAGGGAAAATTGAGTGTTTCTGTGGTCCCTCACTTACGTTTTGGGCTGTGAAGAAGCGCGACTTGCCTCGCTTATGTTTCGGGCTGTGAAATTCCGGCCAGAAGCGCAGTTGCAGAACCGTTCAAAACGGTGGTCGGTTTTAGTCAATCCGCAGGGCAATTAACTGGTCTGGTTCGACGGGCGTTTCGGTAATGGTAAATGCCGAGCGAACCTGGGCGGCCATGCGATCCGATTCGGCTGCCGACCGCCTATGCACGAATGCCAGTGGTTGGCCCGAACTGACTTGCTGTCCAATTCGAGCGGATAATTCTATGCCCACGGCGTGATCCAGGACGTCACCCATTTTTCGGCGACCACCGCCCATTTCGATCACGCATTCGCCCAGCATTTGCCCGTCCAACGCTTGCACATAACCGGCTTGTTCCGCCAAAACGGGATACCGTTCGGCAACGGTCAACGGAAACGAAGTTTGGCCTCCTTGCGCTTGCACCATCTTCCAAAATCGTTCCAAGACGTGACCCGAATTCAAACGAGCGGTCAGTTCTTGGCGAGCGGTCGGTTCGTCCGACCAGCGTCCGGCTTTGACGGCCACGGTAGCTGCCAACGTGATGGTCAGTTCCACCAAATCTTCCGGACCGTTTCCTTGCATGACTTGAACCGCTTCGTTAACTTCGATGGCGTTGCCGATGGTTCGCCCCAAAGGTTGGTTCATGGAAGAAATCACGGCGGACGAAGCGAGCCCTAGTTGTTGTGCAACATTGACTAGGGAACCAGCCAGGTTTTGGGCGGCGTCCATTGTTTTCATGAACGAACCAGAACCCCATTTGACGTCTAGGACGAGTGCGTCTAGTTGTTCCGCAAGTTTTTTGCTCAGGATGCTGGCGGTGATCAGCGGCACGGATTCCACCGTGGCCGTGACGTCGCGAATGGCATATAACCGCCGATCCACCGGGACCAAGTCGTCCGTTGCCGCCGCAATGACACAACCTACTTCCGAACATTGGCGTTGTATTTCCTGTGAAGTCAAGTTGACTTGAAATCCATCAATCGCTTCCAGTTTGTCTAACGTGCCGCCGGTAATCCCTAGGCCTCGTCCAGAAATCATGGGCACGTGAAAATCAAATTCGGCAAGAAGTGGAGCCAGGATTAACGAAACCTTGTCACCCAAACCGCCGGTCGAATGCTTGTCGACTCGTAACGCATCGATTTGTTCGCTACGAGGCAATCGATTTCCGCTGGCCAGCATTTCTGCGGTCAGCGAGACGGTTTCATCTTGGTCCATGCCGTTTAGTAGCACGGCCATCGCAAACGCCGACATCTGGTAATCCGTGACTTCGCCTTGCAAGAATCCCTGTAGAAACTGACGGATTTCCGTTGGCGTCAACCTTAGGCGATCACGTTTCTTGGCAATGATTTTGGCAGGAATCACGGGCGAACTTCTTGGCAGTTGAGAAGATTGAATAACAAACTGGACCCGTAAATTCTACATCGGCGGGCGCCGGACGTCATCACGAAGAAAATCGCTGGCCTGGCCATGCCAACGACGTTGGGGCTCGCTAGAATAGGCGGTCCCAGTACCGCCGTTTCGTCACGAATGCGGTCTTACAAATTGACGAGGCGCTGTTTCCTTCGATTCTTTTGCCGAGCCTACCTGCATGACTTTCGATTTCCCTTGCCGTTCTATTCGTTTCTTCATTCCTATCGTGTTGTTTCTGCGATTCGCATTGCCTACGCAGGGACAGACGGCAGTGGTCGAAGTTGCTTCGTTCCCGCAAGATGTGGCAGTGCATCGCGAGATCGCTCAGCCACCGGAAACGGACATTCAAGATATCGTGTCCACGACGGCTGGCATGATGGTTCGCACCGATCAAGCTTGGTACGTGTTGGAAAACCAAGCATGGCGCATCAGCAAACCTCCCCAAATTGCTTCGGCTGGCTTGGCGGATTCGTATGAAGTGCGGCAGATTGCTATGCGAAAAGACGGGCGACGCGCCGCAGCCACGGACAAAGGTGTGTTCGAGCAGTTGCCTGGCACGGCCTGGGCCAAGTTGACAATCGATGATGATTTGGGGCGAACTTGGGCAACCCGAGATGTGCGAGGTGTCACGTATGATTCGCATGGAGATCTGTGGATCGCTTCGTTGGCTGGCGTGATTCGTCGCGAAGAAAAGGGCTGGACGTTTTACACTGGCAGCGAAGGATTGCCGTACAACGACTTCACGTGCTGCATGGCGGCCGGCAATGGTGACGTTTGGTTTGGCACAACCAAGGGCGCGATTCGCTATCGTCGTGGTGTGTGGGCTTACCGCCAAGGGCAGCGTTGGCTGCCGGACGATCAGGTTCGCGCCATTGCCGTCGACAGTCAAAACCAAGCGTGGTTTGCCACCGGAAACGGTGTAGGCTGTATTGAACAACGGACTATGACGCTGCAGTCCAAAGCAACTTTTTATGAAGATGAAATCGATCGATTGATCAAACGTACTCCGTACGGTTATACGTCGGAAGTATCGCTGCCCGAGCCCGGCCAGAAACAAAACGTCATCCATCACGATAGTGACAATGATGGACTTTGGACTGCCATGTACGGTGCCAGTCAGTGCTATGCTTATGCGGTAACGAAGTCCGAGATTGCCAAGCAACGTGCGAAACAGGCGTTTGAAGCGTTACGCTTCTTGCAGACAGTGACACAAGGTGGTCAGCATAGTCCGCCCCAAGGCTATGTGGCCAGAACTATTCTTCCTGCGTCGGGTCCAGATCCGAACGAAGGTCGAATGGAGCATGACCGGTTGACTCGCGCAAACGGCGATCGACTTTGGAAAGTCTATGAACCTCGTTGGCCACTTTCGGCCGACGGTCAATGGTATTGGAAAAGCGATACCAGTTCCGACGAATTGGACGGACACTATTTTTTCTATCCGTTGTATTACGATTTAGTTGCGGACGACGAATTGGAAAAATCAGCTGTGCGTCAAGTGGTTGCCGATTTGACTGACCATTTGATCATGCATGATTACGTATTGATGGAACACGACGGCACTCCGACTCGTTGGGCTGTTTTTCGCCCGCAGAGCTTGAATCACAGCGAAGAGTGGACCGTTGAACGAGGTTTGAATTCGCTAAGCGTGCTTTCGTATCTGGCGGTGGCCAAGCATGTGACGGGGCAGCAGAAATACGACATTGCTGCGGAAAAGCTGATGCGCGAATACGCGTTTGATACCAACACTATGGTGCCCA
>JAGQOZ010000197.1 GCA_020426955.1 Planctomycetales bacterium | reverse complement strand
GGTTCGCTCATTGGAATATGATTCGTGTGTTTTTCTCGACGAGGCCGTCCTGCAAATAAGGCACGCTACGACGCCTCCCTACCGACATCTCGACTCGCTGACACAAGTGCAAAAAAAGGCCTTGGTGGCCTACGTGCGGTTCGTCAAAGATTGTTTCGTTTTGAATTCGGAAATGCTCGAGCTGATCGATGCTTGGCAGACAAGCCGCATCTTTCCTGATGAATGGTTGGACTAGAGTCGAGAGCACGAAGCGTGTCATTTCCCTTGCTGGTTTGTTTTGAAGCAGCGCGTTTGCCGGGGTCGTTCTGGCAGAATTTCCTAGCCCGACGCGTGAGCGAGGGAAAATGCAAAACCGAGTGTTTCTCTGGTCCGTCACTAACGCGTTCTGAAGTTGCGCTCTTTCATCGGTTCGAAACGTAAGTGAGGGGAAACGGAGCGATTCGAAAGTCCCTCGCTGACGCTTTTTGAAGTTGCGCTTTTTCATAGCCCGAAACGTAAGTGAGGGTAAATTGGATGTTTCTGCAGTCCCTCGCTGACGCTTCTGGCTAGGATATTTCGCCGGAAAACGCAAATGCGCAACTTCAGAACTCACGCTTCGGGCTCTGAAGGAAATAGGTGAATGACGGTACACACCGCACTCTACCGCATTACCGGCGGATGGGTTCGTCGGCGGTTTGGGCTTGAAGCGTGGTTGCCGAGCGAATGAGGCGGCCGAGCATTTGTTCGGTGCGGTCTTCCGGTTTGACTTGGCCGGGATTGAAGGCAAAACGAAGGGGATCGATGTCTTCGCCGAATTGGACTTGGTAAAAGTCCATGGCCAACATCGCTCGGTTCTGTGGCTGAGCGGTTTCGGCGGCGTCGGATGATCGATCGTTCGCTCGGCGATATTCAATCCGATACGGGAACAAATCGTCCTTGCCCAACAGTACAAAGACCTTATCCGGAAATTGAGGCGGCAATTCGTCGACCACTACCCTGCCCTGCGGCGAAACGACTTTGGGCAGATTTGGCAACAACGCTTTCAATGATTCGGCATTCCATTGGCCTGTCAACGCCCACATGGGAACTTGTTCAAACGTGACAGACTGCGGTTCGCTAAAGCTGAAGTGTTGCGCTAACGCGTCCAAGATTTTGGGGATCCCGCCCGAAGCAATCATGTCCAAGGTGGGGAATGCCGGCGCCGTATCACGACGCTGCTTGAGTATGTCTCGTACACGGTTCAAATCGACTTTTCCTAGCCGAGCGGTTTCGCCTAGGTTTTCCAGCGTGTACAGAAATCGTCCGTTGCAGACGTGTTGGTAGCTGGTGACATAATCTTCCGTACGAATATACAGGTCTAATCGAACCTTTAGTCCGTCCGGATGACGCAGTTGCAGATAATTGCCCGATCCCACTAATTGCTGATCGTAAACGGAAGTGGTGTGACGAATCTTGGCGGAAACGGATTTCACGTCGGCCAGTTGCTTGGACGCCATGGCCAACATCCGCTGGCTTTCTGGTGCGACGATTGCGCTACTGTTTTCGGTTGGCGACTGCGCAGCGGTTTCGGTCGAAGACTGTGAAATCCCGGTTTTCACGATGGCAAATGCTATCACACTCACCAGAGTCAGGCTGGACAACCTGTGCTTCATGTTCTGATTCTGACGGTTTTGCCAAAGATTCAGACGAAATCCGGCCGACCAAATACACCTAGAGCGACTGCTCAATTGGCAGCGGGTATTACGTACGTATGCATGCTGTCAGGCGAAGGTCGTCAGGGCCTATGACGGAGGCTGGGATTCTAGGGAATGCCCGTTTAGCCGTCTACGTGAATTTTTGGTCGCGGTTGGTGAACAACAAACTGGCCACTTTCGCGAAAGCATTTTGATAGGCGTTATCTACGAGTTGAACACGTCTGGCCTCGTATGACGCTCGTTTCAGGGGGGATATTATGAGAATCCGAGTTTTGGTCTGGACGTTTGCGTACTTGTCTGTGGTGACAGGTATGGGCTGCCAATTGACGGGCGGTCACAACCTGCCCCCAGCTACTCAGCTGGCCCAACCTGGGCCTGGCGTGGGTGGTCCCGGTCCGGGCGTGTTGACTCCGCCGATGCCGCCCATGGGCGGCGGTGGTGGTGCATACATGGATGGTGGCTACGCTGCCATTCCACCGTCCGGCGGCGGTGATGTGATGACCGCAAGCTATGTGGAAGGTGGTGATGCTGGCTGTTTGGGTCCAGGCAGCGCCGGAATGGCACCACAAAACGTGCAAGTTCTGTTCGCTCGACCAGAAGCGATGCAAATTCAATGGGATGTTGGTGGCGTGGGACAGTATGATTCGTCTCCGCTGATGGCACCCGGACGTCAGAACTTTCAACAGGGCGGCATCTATCGACTAAAGGTTTCGAACCTGGAAGGTCGACCCGGTGTCGAATTGTACCCAACCATTGAAGTAGGCCCGCCTTCGCAGCGAACCTTGGCTTACTTGGCTCACAATGCGATTCCGGTGCAGTTTACCGAAGAAGATTTTGACCAAGTCCTGGCCGGCAACTTTGTCACCAAGGTGATCTATTTGCCGAATCCAGAATACCAAGCCTTGGCGGTGGCCGGCGTAGAAACGCTGGTGAGCACTCGTCTGGACGCCGGCCAAGACCCGATTGTCGAAGCAGACAAGAAGGGAACCATCCTGGCCATCTTGCGTCTGGGTAACAAGGACATGGAAATGCCCGGTGTGGATTACGGCGGCGATGTCATGCCAGCCAGCTTTTCGACACCCATGGGCGGCGGCGATTGCAATGCCTGTCAAGGCGGAAACATGCCAGCCGGCACCACCGATATGCCTCCAGGCGGAATGCCTGCCGGTTTGGTTTCGGGCGTGAACGTGCCTCAATATGGTATGACCATGTCGGGCACTCCGATTGGTTTGCCAGGTCCACCTCACATTCCGTTAGGAGTACCGGCGGGATTGCAGAAGCATGTGATCAAGAACTGGACCAAGCAGCACATTCCTGACCCCGTTGCCAAGATGAAGATCAACGTTAAGCAGCGACCGGGATTGAGCTATCCCAAGCCAGCTAATCGAGCTTGGATTACGGAAGAAACGGTCCATCCGAACGTCCACTTCGGCTATCAGAACTTTGGTCAAGCTCCGACGGGTCAGGTTCATCAGAACTGTGGTCCCAACGGTTGCTACTAAGACGTTGCTGTTTCGCAGCGGCGAACCAAATCGTTGATCTGGTTCGCCGCGAGCTTCGAGATCTTTAGGAAGTAGACAACACGGTTCGCCACAGATGGGCGAATCGTTGTCACAGCAAGCTTCTTCTTGAACGCCGATCGAACCTAGCGAACATCCCAGATTGTTCTGTTATCGAACGGCGCGAAAGAAGGCGTTTTCTAGCTTCGCCGTCTCAATTGACCGAGCTTTCAACTCGTTGCCCGAGAGGCCTGTGTAATGCGATTTCATTGCCTTGGAAACCGGCTGATCCGAAGAATCATCTGCACGCTGATGACAGCGTTGCTGAGCGGCGTGGTGATGTCGTCCAGCGTTTCTGGTCAACTTCATCAGGCACATCGCTTTTACCACGGCTTCTTGCCGCCAGGTACGATTGGCCAGACCAAAGTGCAATTCGAACCAGGTTTGGCCGGCTACGTTCAGCCTGTGCAGTTAGTTGGGCCAGAGCAGTGCGTGATTGGCGTTGCCGATGGAACGTCGTTTCAGTCGTTCGCGCAGCAAGCGACCGTGGGTCTGCAAATTGGCAACGTCTACCGATTGAAAGTGGAACAAGTGCCAACGTTGGCCGGCGCCGAAGTCTATCCGACCATTGAACTGCTTGATCGCCTGTATCCGCCCGAAGGAAACGAATGGCGCTTTCCTGTCGTAGTGCAAATCACCAAAGAAGATGTCGAATTAGCAATGTCAGGGCGTTTGGTAACTCGAGTCATCTATTTGGAAGATCCAAAGAACGCGAATCCAGACTATCTGGAAGGGGAACAGTACACGCTGTCAGTCACGTCAGATGAAGATCCGTTACACGTGGCCTACGAATATGGACGTCCGATGGCCATCTTGCGACTTGGTTCAATTGCTCCAGGTCCGCTAGGCGTTGACGATCATTTTGTGTTCGGCAGTCCTCCCATCCAGTTCTATCAGGGCGGATCAGTGGCACCGGCGCCTCGCTTTGAAGAGCCTATCCAGGTTCCTCGCGAACCCAGCGTTATGCCGTTGAACGTTCCGAATTCCATTAACAAGCAAGAGACGTTACCCGACGTCGAAGATATTCCGGAACCCGATGCGAATCCGTTCTTGGATGACGCGTCGTGATGTCGCCGCATGTTGACTGGTCCTAACGAACAAGTTCATTCGGAAGTGAAAATCATGAAGTACGGTTTTCGATATCAGTTCAGTCGACTTTTCGGTTGCACCGTGGTGATGGCCAGCGTTTGTGGTGGTTGTCAATCGTTTGCTCCGCCAGCTACCAAGTTTATCTTGGAAACCGTGACGGAAGCGGCTGCACCGAGTTTGAATTCAGCTAATGGTCTGACCGCGGCGCCGATTCCTGTTCGACAAGACGCCAAAATTCAGCCCATTGCCGTGACGCACCGAGTGACTGACCAGGTCAACCCGCCCGAGATTGGCACCGGTTCGGCTGGTTCCGCTGTGACCGTGCACGTTGATTCACAGCAGCTAGAAGCAGAACAGCGTCGACAATGGCAAAGCGTTCGTGACGAACCTGCTCCGTTAGTGCATGCAAAACCTCAGACCGAATTGGCTCCGGTAACCACCAGCACTGGCCAGCATCTGGATCTGCCCTTTGCCGGTGCGGCCGAATCTACCGAATTGGCGCCTGTGGTTATGCAACCCAAGCCGGCCGTGACAACGGAAACCACGACCGATTTCCAAATCGAAGATGCAGACGCGGGCCAAGAGCTGGCGGAAATACTCAGCGGCACCAATGACATGGATCCCGAAGATTCGCACCAGCCAGGACAGAAAAGTCGCGACCGAGATTGTGTTGCGGCAGACTACATTGATGTCAGCTGCTTGGAAGACGAATTCGCTCCGCTGTACAAGCCGTTTTCGGTCGACACCACTCCCCTGCCGATGATTCACGTTGCGGCGGCGGACCATTTGCTTCGCAACGACTCCGCGGTGCGACCGGCATCCATTGAACCACCATTGGTACTCCCCTGCCCTGCCGACGAAGCGTGTGCGACGCAGTTCGCGGCGTGTCCGCCTCTGTCCAAGCCAGGTCCGGGACCTCGCGACGAATACCTTTGTGACGGCGGCGATGCCAACGGCAAAGTGATTGTGCGTTCCGATCGAACGCTCCGAAATCTGGATTTGGAAGACACTGTGGGTCACTTCGATACGGCGGATGGACGTACGGTTGTGACGCCCAGTAACAGCGTCTGCATCTATTCGCCTCGATTCGCCGCGATTCGACATGTGTCGGGTGCTCGAGAAGACGATTTGATTGTCGGTCATCAAGCTCAGATTCAATTGGCCGCCGCCAGCGCGGATCTGCAACAGGAAAATTCGTTAGACGTATTCCAGCCCGTGGCCACTCAGCGAGATGTCGCGTTGTTGTCACTGGACAGTTTACGAGATCGCAATTTGGGTGTGGAAGACGCCGGCGTTCAGCACATTCATTTGCTGCGTAGCGGCTTTGCGTATCACGAAGATATTCAGGTGATTCGCTTTGGTATCTATAAAGGCTCGGAAAAAGCCGTGTTAGCGGAACGCATGGAAGCGGCCGAAGTTTGGACCGAACAACAATCCGCGCAAGTCTTGATCGATTCCCTGGAAGCGATAGTCGAAAAGAGTTTCCACAATCCCGGTTTGTTGTATCACGTGAAGCCGGGCGAACCAAAATTGCGAGTGATCAAAGTGGCTTCCACGGGTGCGGCGGCGCCGGGCGAAGAAGTTGCTTTCACGCTTCGCTTTGATAATGTCGGCGACCAGCCGATTGATCAGGTCACCGTGATCGATAATCTGACAACTCGACTGGAGTACGTCAAGGATTCAGCCGAATGTGATTTGGACGCCGAATTCAAGACGGACGAAAACAATGGTGATTCGCTGACCGTCAGCTGGACCATCAAAGAACCGATCAAACCGGGCGAAGGTGGCATTATTCGCTTTCGTTGCCGAGTGCGTTAGGCCAAAGAGATCACTCGAACGAAGCAAGCTAACACGCATTCGTTCAATACCGCATCCTACCCGCAGCGTACTGTGCTGACCCACCTGTCTTCGTAAGGATACAGGAAGCACAGTACGCTTTTTTTGTGCGCCTCGACTGCCGCGGAAGGCCGCTACCTTCTTTTGGTTGCATTCTGGTCTCTGAATGGAATAAGATAGGCGGGTCCTCCATGCAGTGGAGATGAACTTGTCGATGGGGTGGAATTTGTTTTGCCGAGGAGACGAATGATGTTTCTGAAAACGACCAAAATGACTTGGTGTGGCGCGAAGGTGGTTCGAACGAGTTTGGTTGGGTTCGTCCTGTTGGTTCAGGCGGTGTCCGCGCAGGATCAAGACGGTCAAGAAAACGCGGAAGTGCAGGATGGGCTTAAGAATGCGCTGGCGGCGGCCAACGTTCTGAAGATTACTGCAGACGACGGCCAAGAAATCGAACGCATGCAGGACGAAGTCTATTTGTACATCGATCCGATTCGGAAAAGCTTGGAAGGGTCTGTTTGGGTGTGGGGCACGCAAGGTCGACCGTCGGCGCTGGTCACACTGTCTCGGAACAGTGACGTCGTTTGGTTTGCGGAAGTCGTTTCGTTTGCGCCCCAGCCGTTGCAAGTCCGCGGCTCGAAACTGACTGGCAAACTTTCCTTGAACAAACTGGAAGGTCAGGACGCTCCAGCAGAAACGGCTAAGGAACGAAAAGCACAACTGCGAACCATAGCTCAGAAATTTTCGGGCGTGCAGATGTGGGATAATGATGGACGAACTGGCATGCAAGAATACAAACTTCGCTGCCGAGAGAAGCCCGTTTTGGTTTACGAAGATGCCGACAACAAGGTCTTGTCGGGCGCCATTTTCTTGTTTCTCTACGGCAGCAATCCCGAACTGGCGTTGATCTTAGAAGCGACCAACGACGGCTGGCAGTACGGTTTTGGACGTATGGGGTGGGCCGCCGTAACGGTCGAATTCGACGGTAAGAAAGTCTTTGAACAACCCAAGCTGGAATTGGGCCGAGGTGACGATCGGTATTCCATGGTCTTCCTGCCGCTGCAGTGAGTCGGTTACCGATTCGGCGGGCAGTTTCGATCGCCCTGCCCTGCCCTGCCCTGCGATTTATTTGCACCAACCGCATTGCCCTGCCCTGCGGTTGATTTGCAGTGGTCGGCAAATTCGGCGTTGTGATGCGGGGCCATGGGGAATTGGCCGAATGGAAAAACACGTGTTGGTTGTCGGTGGATCGTCCAGCACAAGCGAATCGGTTGCGGCGAGTGCTGATTTATTGCTGAGTTCCAGCGATCGGATGAATAGGTTGCGGTACCAAACGTTGTCGCCGTGATCGGTGATCATGATGCGGCCCGTGGGTGTTTCGCCAAAACCCTGTGCGTCGGCAAATTTGCTGGCGGCCACGCGTTCACGCCATGCTTGGCTGCCGACATCGGCGTGCATGACCAGCAAGCCGTTAAGCCAGTGTTCGATTCGATTGCCGGACACAACAATTCGGCCTCGGTTCCACTGGTCAGGCGAGTTCAGCCGATTGTGTTCCTGCGGTTCGTAAAGATCATACAGGGAAGCGGTGACTTGTTTGGGGCCCAGGCCGCCATAACCTTGGTCATCAATGACTTGGTATTCCAGCCCCAGCGTGCGACCATCAAAATCGTTGACTCGATATTTGATGCCGTTGTTTCCTTTGGCGGAAATCTTCCATTCGAACAACAGTTCAAAGTCGCCAAACGTCTGCGAAGTAAAAATGTTGCCGCCTCGTTCCACACTGGTGTCCAAGTGCAAAACGCCGTTCGGTTCGATCTTCCACGCGTCACTGGTCACCGGCGAACCATCTTGTTTGGTCCAACCATGCAGACTCACGCCGTCAAACAGCGGAATCCAGTCTTGGGCCGAAAGTGAGCTGGATGTTACAGCCAGCAACGCAAACAAGGTAATGTGGACACGAAACATGCTGGAGATTGCCTTTCAAACGAGAACCAGTGATGGTGCTAGTTTACTTGATGTGTCCAGTGACGCGGCATGGAGCGAACGATTTTTCTACGAACGACAAAGATTCACCAAGTTTTGCGTCAATGTGGCTTGTCGCACCGGGATTCCCGAATCGTGGTTCAGCTGCCAGAATGTGGATGTTGGAATTCGATATTTCCCAATCAAGTCTGAAAGAATTGGTGCGAAGGATCATTCATCGTGAATTTGAATTGGATAGCCGACCGAACAAAAGCGTTTGATAGTAGCGGAATTCGTAAGGTGTTTGACTTGGCCGCCAAACTGAAAGATCCGGTGAATCTTTCGATTGGCCAACCTGATTTTGACGTGCCGCAGCGAGTTCGTCAGTCGTGCATTGACGCGATTGAAAGTGGCAAGAACGGGTATGCTTTGACGCAGGGCATGCCGATTCTACGAGACAAGTTACAGCAGCAGGTGGATGCTCAATTCGGGCACGCCGACCGCAAAGTCTTTGTCTGTTCGGGAACCAGCGGTGGCTTAGTCTTGACCATGATGACCATGGTGAACCCCGGCGATGAAGTGATCATTTTCGATCCCTATTTTGTGATGTATGAATCGCTGGTGAAGCTGGTGGGCGGTGTGCCCGTCATCATCGATACCTATCCGGATTTTCAAATCGATTTGGATGCGGTCAAGCAACGCATTACGGACAAGACTAAGTTGATCTTGTTCAATAGCCCTGCTAATCCAACGGGCGTGGTGGCGAGTCGTGAAAAGACACAAGCGATTGCCGAACTAGCCGCCCAGCGCAATATCGCTCTGATCTCAGACGAAATCTACAGCAAGTTTTGCTATGACGAAGCGTTGACTTCGCCCGCCGAATTTAATTCGGACACCATCGTGATTGATGGGTTTTCCAAATCGTATGGGATGACCGGTTGGCGAGTGGGTTACGTGCATGGCCCTGCCGAAGTGATTGACACCATGGTGAAGTTGCAGCAGTACACGTTTGTCTGTGCGCCACAACCGGCACAATGGGCCTGTGCTACCGCGTTAGACGAAGACATCAGCGGCTACGTGGATCAATATCGCGACAAACGTAATCGTATGATTGACGGCTTGAAGGATCACTTTGACGTGACGGTGCCTGGAGGTGCGTTTTACGTCTTTCCGAAGGCACCTATTGCCAGTGGAGCCGAATTCGTGCAGAAGGCCATAGAACGAAGTTTGTTGATTATCCCGGGC
This sequence comes from Planctomycetales bacterium, assembly GCA_020426955.1. Taxonomy (GTDB): domain Bacteria; phylum Planctomycetota; class Planctomycetia; order Pirellulales; family Pirellulaceae; genus JAGQOZ01. Next base: position 426 of record JAGQOZ010000197.1, on the reverse strand, counting down.
AATATTTTTAGCAAACGAGATTCGCATTTTCGAATTTCGTATGCGGCGGACGACAAAGTGATTGATCGAGGAATCGAGATTCTGCAGAGACTGGCAGAGGACTTGCGGTAACAAGTGTCAAGCGAGTTTAATCGTCTTGGGACGCTGGTTCGTAGTCCCGCCTTTAGGCGCCTTTAGGCGGAAGTAGTTGTGTCTCTGGAACATCATGTTCCATCCGACTAAAGCCGTTACTACGAACCGAGCGGATTTGCATCAAAAGAGAATGGCGATCAAGAACGCTAGGCACAGCAGGGCAACAATGACTGTGACAAAGATTCGTCGAGTCGTCACGGGAGTAGGAAATTCGTCCGGGAATTCTCGTTGTAAGAATTCCTGATATTCGTCGTCTTCTTCTTCGCGTGAAACGGGGTCGTCCCATTCGTCATA
>JAGQOZ010000196.1 GCA_020426955.1 Planctomycetales bacterium | reverse complement strand
CGTTGGACATAAGCGGCATGCATCTGACCGATTCCGCCGACGATCTGACCGCTTGGCAATTTCCCGCAGGTACCGTGGTTCCGGCCAATGGCTACTTGATTGTCTTTGCGTCTGGCGAAAACATTGCCGATCCTGCGCTGGACGAAAACGGCTTCCTGCACACCAACTTCAATCTTTCGTCAGACGGAGAATACCTGGCCATCACCAATGAAGTGGGTGATGTCATTTTCGAAGTCTCGCCTACCTATCCCGCTCAAGTCACCGACGTTTCGTACGGCTGGAACGGCAGCGAATACCGCTATTATGATTCGCCCACGCCTGGCCTGCCCAATGGAGCTGGTCTGATGGGCTTGGTGGAGGATACTTCGTTCAGTGTGAAGCGAGGTTACTTTGACGAACCGTTCCAACTACAAGTCACTTCGCCTACGGTGGGCGCGTCGTTGGTCTACACAACCGACGGTTCGAACCCCACATTGGCAGAAGGGACCATCGTTCCCGCAGCCAGTCCCAACGAGGCTCCGATACTGAATCTGACTATTGATGCGTCAACGACGTTGCGAGTTTCCGCGTTCAAGGATGGATACGTTCCGACGAACGTCGACACACAAACCTATTTCTTTGCGGACGATTTGGTGGAACAGTCTGGCTTGTGGGACACGATCACCGAAGATCCGACTTGGGGGCCGCAATTGAAAGATTCGCTGTTGTCACTGCCGGCGATTTCGTTGGTGTTGGACGGGCGAATTTCGGAATCGCGTGAAGTAGGGACGTCCGTGGAAATGATCTTCCCGGATGGCGAAGAAGGTTTTCAGATTGATGCTGGCGTGGAACACTATGGCGGGCACAGTTTAAGTTCGCCCAAGAAAAATATGCGGCTGAGTTTCAAATCCGCCTACGGTGATCCGACGTTGAAATTCGATCTCTTCGGCGAAGGAGCGACGGACGAATTCAATCAATTGTTGCTGCGAACCGGTTCGCATGACAACTGGTTCTGGGTGCATCCGGCGGGCGGTCAGGGCCATTATCTACGCAACCGTTGGGCGTTTGACCGTCAACTGGAGCTGGGCGATTTGGCTCCGCACGGTCGGTATGTACAAGTATATATCAACGGCAAGTACGAAGGGATTCATCATTTGATGGAGCGACCCGACGCAGCGTTCATGGCGTCTTATTTGGGCGGCGAACCGGAAGACTATGACGCCTTGAATGCAGGAACCGCCATTGATGGCGACACCGACGCCTGGCGGATGCTGCAACGCAACGAAGTGATTGACGACTACCAAGAAGTGCAAAAATTGCTGAACGTAGAAAACTACGCCAATTACATGTTGCTGCAATTCTATGGCGGCAACGATTGGGATTGGAATACGTCACAGAATTGGGCGGCCGCTCGTCCCAGGCTAGATGACTCGGGCTTCATCTTCTTTCATTGGGACAGCGACTTGTTGTTACGGACAACTCGGACTGCCAACGTGATCACTCGTGGCGGTCCGGGCAATCTGTGGAACGCCAACGGCGGCATGCGTCAGCATCCTGAATTCTTGATGTTGATGGCGGATCGAGCTCACGCGTTGTTTTACAACGATGGCATGCTGACGAATGATCGAGTGCGTGCGGATATGGAATCGCTGGCTGATCAGATTCGTTTGCCCGTGATTGCCGAAACCGCTCGCTGGGGCCAGCGAGGCTTCAACGGACTTCGCTACACACCTGCCGTCTGGGAAGGTGCCATTGAATGGATGTTCGATACGTTTTTGCCGCAGACCGGTACCAATCGAACGGAAACGGTGATTAGTCAACTGCGTCGAGCGAACGTGTATCCTGACGTCGATGCGCCCGAATACACAGTCAATGGTGTGCGACAGCACGGCGGCTATGTGTCGTCCAACGCACAGTTGGATTGGGTCGCGGCGGCCGGCACCACGTACTATATGTTGAATGGCGAAGATCCTCGTCTCCCTGGCGGCGACATTCATCCCGACGCGTTGGTGTACGACGGTTCGCCCGTATTGCTGACCGAATCGACGGTGGTGAAGTCGCGAACCAAAACGGATGACGAATGGTCGGCGCTCAGCGAAGCCGAATTCTTGGTCGATGTCGTGACCGCGGACGCGACGAATATTCGTATCACGGAACTCAATTATCATCCATACGATGCTTCGCCGGAAGAAATGGCGGCAGGACACAATGATGCGGACGATTTTGAATTTATCGAACTACAGAATATTTCGTCGCAGACGGTGGATTTGAGTTCGCTGCGATTCGCCACACTGCAACTGGATGGCGCGGAACAAGGTGTCACGTTTGCGTTCGCACAAGCGGCCGACACGTTCTTGCGGCCGGGCGAATTTGTCTTGGTGGTAGAAGATGTTTCCGCGTTTGAAGCTCGTTATGGCAACCAGCTGAACGTGGCCGGACAGTGGTCCGGCGGATTGTCGAATGCTGAGGAAACCATCACGCTGCTGGTCGGCGATGATTTGGTTCAGCAGTTCACCTATCAAGACGATTGGCATCTGGCGACGGACGGCAACGGCTTGTCGTTGGTCGTGGCAGACGTCGATCAATCGTTGGACGATTGGAACGTTGCCAGTGGATGGCGGGCCAGTGGTGTGCGAGGCGGAAGTCCGGGTGCGAGTGACGAAGTTGTGTCACTGCCGGGTGATGCAAATCGAGATGGTGTGTTTAATTCGTCCGATTTGGTGCTGGTTTTTGCGGCCGGTGAATTCGAAGATGCCATTCTCGGCAATTCGACCTGGGAGGAAGGCGACTGGAATCAGGACGGTGATTTCACCACGGCTGATCTTGTGGCTGCTTTCCAACAAGGCAATTACGTGGCGGCCGCCATTCGTTCAGAGCCCTTGACGTTGGCGAATGCCGATGATGTTTCCGGTGCGTCGAACAAGCGATCAAGACATTCAAATCGCATTGATGCCGCCTTTGAAAATGGGGCCGAATGGATGGTCGAGTAAACAAGCTGAAACACATGCAGATTTTGTCGGAATTTTACGACGCATGAATCGAAAAAATACTTGTTTTCCATCAACGCAGCGGATAGCTTTGGGATTCGGAACGAGAACTACATTAACGAGGAATGGCTAGTTAACGAATTTAACTTTCACAGGAGCTACTTTAGCCGACGGATGGCAAATCCATCTGGTCGCGTTTTTCTTTGAGACAATTCAAGTAGTTCCGTCATGCTTCTCACGTTCATGCTGAACTGTTTGTTGTCGATAAATCGGGCCGAATTTCGGCGTTTTCACAAAGACAATTTCCTGAATTACTTTGTCGAGCACTAATGAGAGGGACTTGGATCATGCGTTGTGTTATGGCTTTGGCGATTGCCGCTTTGATGGCACTATCCGCCAGTGCGGCAGTTGTGGGCGAAGCGTCGCCTTTGGCAGATGGCAGTGTAGACGGTTGGTCGGGCATCACCGTGATGGATGGCTACGGTGGTTTGCCTGCTGGCGAGATGGTTTCCACCGTAAATTACTATGCTTCGGCTGGTCGAGCGGACGGAAATCGAAGCGTGCAGCCTTTGATCATTAAGAACGATGGCGGTGTATTTTCAATCTATGACGTTGGTCCCGTAGACACGCCAACCGCGGGTGGTGAAGTTTCGTTGAGCTGGGGCAGCGCGGTAGTGCCGAATGACGGTGCCGCGTATCACCCCGGTTTTTGGCAGTGGAATGCCGGTGTAGATGACACCGATGGTGGCCTTGTGTCGTTTGCGGATGCCGGTGGAAGCGGCATGTTCCAAGAAAACGAAGATGGCACGACCTACGTTCCCGCGATTGGTGACGACGTTGTGTCGGGTCACGCTTCGGGGGCAGGTGGACGAGCTTACCAAATGAACTTCACGACCGCCGTTCCAGAACCTTCGACCGGGCTGTTAGCTGCTTTGGCCATCATTCCGTTGTTGGCATTGCGTCGCCGCAAGTAGTCTGTTCGTGGCAATGCGAATCCAAGTGTTGCCGATCAAGTTAGAATTCAAGGGTCCGAACCAAATTGGTTGGGACCCTTTTTATTTGCGCTCGTTACATTTTTTGGTGCACTGGTGCTTGTTGCAAACTGTTGAACGAGAAGCCAAGTTGCCTCCAAAAAACAAACAAGCGGGTTCGTCTGGACCCGCTTGTTTGATGAATTCAGATTGGCAAAGGCATCTATTCCGGTTTGAAGATCACCGTAGCCAATGGCGGCAGTTTGACTTGGAGCGAATAGGGACGACCATGCCATTCCACTTCTTCTGCCGAAACGCCGGGGTAGTTACCCATGTTGGAACCGCCGTAGTGCGAAGAATCCGAATTGAACTTTTCTTGGTACCAGCCGAGTCGAGGCACGCCGATGCGATGGGCTTCTCGAGGCACCGGTGTGAAGTTCATGGCCACCAGAACCGTGTCATTGGGGTCCTTGCCTTTTCGCAAGAACGCCAAAACACTTTCGTCCGCACTTTGGCAATCAATCCATTCGAATCCTTCGCCCACAAAATCTTGTTCGTATAACGCAGGTTCGTTTTGGATCAGCAGGTTCAAGTCGCGAATCATCTTTTGCACGCCTTGGTGCATTTCCCATTGCAGCAAGTCCCACTGCAGGCTGTCATCGCAATTCCATTCATTCCATTGACCGAATTCACTGCCCATGAACAGCAATTTCTTGCCCGGATGCGTCCACATGTAGCTGTACAGTAAACGTAGATTGGCGTTCTTTTGCCACAAGTCACCCGGCATTTGATCCAGCAAAGAACCTTTGCCGTGTACCACTTCATCATGAGAAAGTGGCAGGCAGAAGTTTTCGGTGAAGGCATAGATCATGCTGAACGTCAATTCGTTGTGATGGTAACGGCGGTGGATCGGATCGTCTCGCATATAGCGAAGCGTGTCGTTCATCCAGCCCATATTCCATTTCAATGAAAATCCTAAACCGCCAGTGAACGTTGGTCTGGAGACTCCGCCCCACGCCGTAGATTCTTCGGCAATGGTCAATACGCCAGGGAATTGAGCGTGCGATTGTTCGTTGAATTCTTTCAGCAAGGAAATGGCTTCCAGATTTTCTCGGCCGCCATACTGATTGGGAATCCACTGACCATCTTCGCGGCTGTAGTCCAAATACAACATGGACGCCACCGCGTCTACTCGCAATCCGTCAATGTGATACTTGTCCAGCCAGAACAACGCGTTGGACAAGAGGAAGTTGCGAACTTCACTTCGGCCGTAATTGAAAATCAGCGTGCCCCAGTCGGGATGTTCGCCTTGCCTGGGATCTTCATGTTCGTACAGTGCCGAACCATCGAAGCGTCTAAGACCGTGATCATCCTTGGGGAAGTGGGCCGGAACCCAATCCAGGATGACACCGATGCCTCGGCTATGCAAATAGTTGACCATGTACATGAAGTCTTCAGGCGAACCGTAGCGGCTGGTGGCCGCAAAATAGCCGACCGTTTGATAGCCCCAGCTACCGGTAAACGGATGTTCGCTGACCGGCATCATTTCGATGTGCGTGAAGCCCATATCCGAACAGTAGTCGCCCAGCTGTTTGGCCAGTTCGCGATATCCGATCCAGCCGGACGGATTGTTGGGATCTTTTCGCCAACTGCCCAAGTGAACTTCGTAGATATTGACGGGACGTTCCAGCCAATTCGTATCCGCTCGGCGTTGCATCCAGTTTTCGTCGGACCAAGTAAAAGCGTCTAGGTCGGCCACAATGGAAGCGGTTCGCGGCGGAACTTCGGCGGCAAAACCAACCGGGTCCGTCTTGTCTACGTAGTGGCCGTTTTGATTGACTCGATACTTATAGACACTACCGACGTCCAGATCAGGAATAAACAATTCCCAGACGCCGCTAGGAATATGTTTTCGCATGGGGTGCCGACGGCCATCCCATTGATTGAAGTCACCGACAATGGCGACGCCCTTGGCGTTAGGAGCCCAGACGGCAAAATTGACGCCGGTCACACCATCAATCGTGCGAACATGCGCACCCAGCTTATCGTACGCTCGCCAATGGCGACCTTCGCCAATCAAATAAAGGTCAAATTCCGTCAGCAATGGCGAAAACGCGTATGGATCATGCATTTTGGTCGTTCGTCCTGTATGGTCTTCCACGTGTAATTCGTATTTTGGTCCGCGTTCGTCGTGCAGCCAAGGGACAATTGCTTCGTACAATCCCGATGGGTGAATCCGACGCATTGCCTGTTTTCGAGCTTCACCGCCTGCGGTCACCCAAGCTTGCTTGGAATGAGGCAAGTAAGCTCGAACCGCCAACAACTTCTCACCTCGATTCTCGACCAAATGGGGGCCTAGCAGTTCGAACGGGTTCTCATGGCAACCTTGAACTAAGGCTCCTATACTCTCTAATTTAACGGCATTATGCACCAGAATCTCCTTCGGCGTTATCGTAGGCAAGGTCATAGCGAGTGAAAAAAGCAAACTTTGATGGTGGGGGTCTTGAGGGAAGGGGAGTCGCAATATGCGGTGCTTCTGGCGTTCCGCATGAATCCGGCTTAGTCGCAGGGCCTACGCTCCGGTGACGGAAGCGGTCCGCATAGGCACGGTATTTCGAACGACATCGCGAACTCGATGAAGCCAGTTTGAAAAGGACGACGTTTCGCGCGGCTTGGCCGAATCTTCGGAAGCAGGCGACCGATGGTGGTTCGTTGCGACAGGCAGTTCTGCGGGTGTCGCCGAAGGAGCGAGATGAGCGGAATCAAAACGCCACATCCGGCAGTCGACGGAATGGTATTTCATGGCATGATCGATTCGGCGCCACAGGTCGCTATTCTTAATCGGAACCTTCCGACCGAATTGTTCCCACTGCCAACCGTTGGTTCGCCACTGATCTAGACCTCGGCGAAATCCCAAACTCACTCGGCGACTCGGCGTCACCAGAGTGACTCGCGACGGTTGGTCCAGCGCCTCTAAACCTCGAACCACTGCCAATAGTTCCAGACGTTCACCTTCCGTACCCATTTCTTCATCGGCCGCTTCGACAATCGTTTCGCCGTCGACCGACTCCAATAAGAAATGCCAACGTCCTCCTGACCCTTGTTCGCAGTCCGTCGCCTCCGACAATAGCAAAAAGTGGGGACGATTCTGAACCATGTGGCACCTAAAATCCAGTTCCAACAACCCTCAAAACGATAGCAGCTAGCACGCGAGTGCTATCAGTAGTTGCCTTATCGTCAATCACTGCCTTGTCGGTACAGTAGAATCTGGCGGAAAACTCAAAAGTTTCATGCGGCCATTCCGAACCCTGATTTGGGCCGGCGAAAGGACGATCCGCATGGCAAAACGAATCGGCGTCTTAACAAATGCCAGTGCGCCCCGTTGTTTCCTTGTCGAATTTGCGGACTTTGATTACTGTCAGAATACTCCTGGGGGACGGAACAGACAGCGAGGCCAACATGCGACATCTGAGAACCGGCGAAAATGTTCGCCAAGTTCTTGAATCACTCCAGCAATACCTTCGAACCAACCGGACAACTCGACAAAGCGGCCCGCATCGGCTTCGCTGTGAAGCATTAGAAGATCGATGTCTGTTGACAGTCGATCTGACCAGTTTCGAATGGCAATCGAATGCGCTGCCCAGTTCGCTGGAAGAACGTTCGCCGGATCGAATCGAAGATATCGGTTTTGACGAAAAGCGTTTGTACTACGGGCACCAAACGATCGAAATGGTTTGGGAGCCGCTGCACGAACAAGCGTTGGAAGATCACAACCACAACGATTCGTTACAACCGCGTTCGTCGCAATTGGAATCGGCGTTGGCCGCCATCCCCGGTTTGCCCCTGCTGCACAGTTTACCCGACGCGGCTGCCAAAGTCTTCTTGGACTTTGACAGCAACTTTGAACCATCATGGGGTGGCAATTCCAACGTTTATACGCCGCCGTATGATATTGACGGTGATCCTGATTCGTTTAGCGACCAAGAGTTGCGGAATATTCGCGAGATTTGGCAGCGAGTGGCCGAGGACTATGCGCCGTTCAATATTGATGTGACCACGGAAGATCCAACGAACAGCAAAACGGTTTTGCGGCAAGCGATTTCGGCCGACGACAATCGGATTCGCACGTACTATTTTCGGCACGCATTTGAAGTCGACAACACCAGCCAAGTCAGTCAGCTGACCGTGCAGTTGCTACGAGACGACGGTGCGGCCGTTTATCTGAATGGACAGGAAGTGGTGCGAGATAACTTGCCTGCTAACGCGGGCTTTGACACGCTGGCCAACGGCACGGCAAGCGGTTCGGCTGAGAGTCGCTTTTTCTCGTTTTCCATTTCGCCGGATCTGTTAGTGGATGGCACCAATGTGCTGGCCGTGGAAGTGCATCAAGCGTCGGATACCAGCAGCGACGTCGGATTCGATTTACGAATGGTCGGCACCGTTGCGGGACAAGCGAATTCGGAATTGGTGGCGGCAGAATCGGAGTGGCGCTATCTGGACGACGGTTCGAACCAAGGCACTGCTTGGCGTGAAGCCGACTTCAACGATGCCAACTGGCCCCTTGGCGAATCGAAATTTGGCTACGGTGACGCTCCCGGAACGGTCCATGTCGCCATCGGCGGTTCTTCGAACGATTGGTTTGGCGGCGGCGCCGGAGGTGTTGCGTTTGTGGGCACGTTCGGTATGAGTCGACGAGAAGTGGTGTACGTTTTTGCCGAAAGCGTTGGCAACAGCACGCAAAGTATTGCCGAAGCGTCGTCACATGAAGCGGGCCATGCGTTTGGTTTGGCGCATCAGAGTCTATTTGATTCCGATACGGGCGAAGAATTGGAAGACTATCATCCGGGCGAAGGAAACTGGGCGCCCATCATGGGCGTGTCGTACGGCAAAGCGCTTAGCACTTGGCATTTGGGGCCAACCAACAGCGTGAATTCGCGGCAAGACGATATGCGGATCATTGGATCTTCAGGGAACGGTTTTGGGTTTCGTGACGATGACTTCGGCAATACGTCCAATTCGGCAGCCGAACTGGTCGACGCCGTGCATCGCATCCAAGTGGACGGCTTGATTGAACGCAACAATGACGTGGACGCCTTCACGTTCGAATTAGATCCTTCGCAATCCGGCATTTCGGTGCGACTGGACGTTGCGGAAGTGGGCAACAATCTGGATGCCGTGTTGGAACTACAAGACGCGACAGGACAACCCATCATGTCCGATGCGCCATCAACCAGCTTTGGCGCCAAGTTGGAAACGGCATTGCCGCCCGGCCGCTACACGCTGCTGGTGAAGCCGGAAAACGAATATGGTCGAGTGGGCCAGTATCGGTTGACGGGCAGTGTGGACGCACCGACGCAAACGGCAATCGAATTCGGACCGTCCGTGATTCCTGGCAGTTTGGCCTATCACAGCGGCCCGCTATTGGGCGCCATCAATTATCCCAGTGATACCGACGACTATCGGCTGCCCATCGCAGCCGGCCAATTCCTCGCAGCGGTTCTGACGCCGCTAGACGCTGCCGCGTCGCTACAGATAGAGATGGTGGAAACAGGGCAGAAAGTCGCAGCGGTGCGAGCGGGCCAAGCGATTCGACTACCTTCGTTTCGAACCGATGGTGCACCATTGACGTTGCGAATCTCAGGCGATCGGGCCACCGACTATCAATTGCAATTGGCGTTGAATTCCGAGATTGAATTTCCCGGCACGACCGACCAACATTCGCTTGTTATCGACGCCGCCTTTGCCGACGGATTGAGCAATAAACGCACCGTGGTGGGAAGTGCCAACGGTCCGTTTGATGCCGCGGAAACGCTGGTTTCTTCGGGAGCGGCCTGGAAGTATTCCGACGCAGGAACGAATTTGGGAACCGGCTGGCGCAGCACCAACTAC
>JAGQOZ010000195.1 GCA_020426955.1 Planctomycetales bacterium | reverse complement strand
GCGTTTTTTCCTAGCCCGACACGTAAGTGAGGGAAAATTGGATGTTTCTGCAGTCCCTCGCTGACGCTTCGGGCTAGGATATTCCGAAGAAAAACGCAAATGCGCAACTTCAAAACTCTAACCTAGCCGGCAAAGCGCGAGCTTCGCAAGAATTGTATCGGCAAATCTGTGCCGCCGTCCATTGCTAGTTCGGTTAACGCTTGGCCTAACACCGTTGCGAACTTGAAACCGTGGCCAGAAAGCCCAGCCGCAAAGACGGTTCCGGGCAATTCGGACAGATGGTCTACCAGGAAATGTTGGTCGGGTGACATGGTGTACAGGCACACGTCGTGTCGAACCACCGGTGACGTAATGCTGGGTAAATACTGCCGACAAAACGCTCGAGAACGTTCGGCTTCAGATGCATCTAACGCTCGATCGACGGCTTCTGGCGAGACCAGTTCAATACCTCCGCTGTGTTCCGCCACTTTCACACCCGCCTGATCAATCGCCGGGAACCCATAAAACCAACCGTTAGCACATTCGTAGAAGAACGCCGGGCAGTGCGGGCTTTGGAAGCGAAGATCGTTGGTGGCGAACCATTGCAATTGCTTGCGAAGAATTCGTAGCGGAATGTTGGATTGGGAAAGCCATTTGGACGCCCAACTGCCAGCGGTGATGATGAGGCGCCGAGTAGCAAATGGTTCGACTGTGGTTCGAACCAGAATGCGATCTTGCCCGGCGAATTCAATCGATTCCACAGCCTGTTCGAAACGTAGGTCCGCACCGTTGTGTATGGCCGCCGCTTGCATTTGCAGAACACAATTTTCCACATGCAAGAATCCAGCCGTCGGTTCAAAGACGGCGACGCTGCCTTTGGGGATGACGAATTGCGGAAACTGAGTGGCAGCAGTCGACAAGGTGAGTTCTTGCAGTTGCAAGTGATGCTGGCGGACACTTTCCCGAATCCCCGGAATCAATTCACCATCTTCCGGGCCCACTTCCAATAAACCGCAGGGCTCGAACAAGGGCGTAGAAACCTTTGTTTCCAATTTGTGCCAAAGCTGGTACGCTCGCAGTAACAGCGGCACATAATCGGGGTGTTCAAAGTAGGCTTGGCGAATAATCCGAGTGGCCCCGTGCGAACTGCCTTGATCGTGACCCGCATGAAATTGTTCCAAACCCAAGACACGTCGGCTTCGCAGAGATGACTGCCACGCCGCCGCCGATCCAACTCCACCCAACCCTAAAATGATGACGTCGTATTCCATTAGTCGTTTACTCGGTTGCGTAAAGCTTGAACATTACTATCGGTATCATGTGAGCGTCAGGGCGCTAGCCGACGGTGGTATTTGAACATGACTGTTCGGTATTGTGTTGCACTTGTTCGATCTACTTCCAACGCAAAATTCTAACGGCAACGAGGCTCGTGTGACAATTCTGATTGATGGCTACAATTTATTGCATGTCACTCGATTTGCGCCAGTCGGTAATTCGGAAGACGTGCTGCGTCGTTCTCGAGAAGCCTTGCTGGCGTTTCTGGCGGAGAAATTAACCGACTCGGAGCGGCAAGCGACGACGGTGGTGTTTGACGCGCCGGATAAGAAGTTCGGCTTGCCTGATGCCTATGCGTTTGCCGGGATCGAATTGCGTTTTGCGCGAACCTACAATTCGGCGGATGATTTGATAGAACAGTTGATTCAAGCAGATCCTTGTCCGGAACGTTTGGTGGTGGTTTCTTCGGACCATCGAATTCATCGCTTTGCCGCGCGGCGTAAAGCGGCTTGTTTCGATAGCGACGTTTGGTTTGATCACCTAGTAGAACGCAGGCCTCCGGCAGCGTCTGAAAAGAAAGAGGTCGCCGACACCACCAAGCCCGTTCCCGCCGCATCGACGGACGAATGGCTAGCGGAATTTGAAAGCGAAGAACTGCAGAAACTGGAAGGGCAAGCCGATTCGCTGCTCGCCGCAAACGATCAGAACGATGCTTCTAAATCGAATCAAGTTAAGGGCGATTATCTGTCGGATGAAGAATGGGGCGATTTGGACAATCCATTTCCCGACGATTACTTTGACGATTGACCTGCCGGGCCAGGACTGGGCTGACGTCGCGATCATCTTCAGGCATAATCGTGATTCGCCGTCACTGGAAGTTCGTAAGAATCACTTCGCCAGAATAAGGTCTCTCATGATTCACACACGCCCTGCCCTGCTCTGTTTGCTGTTCGGTCACCTCGCTTCACTGGTTTACGCTCAAGGGTCTGCCGAAGACTATGAACGAGCTGACCGGTTGCGAGAACGAATTCGCGGAAAGGTATTGAACGAACGCCTGGACGTAACATGGTCCGCAGCCGATCAGTTTGTTGCGTTTCAACAAGCAATGCCCAACGGCGAAGTTCAGTATTGGCGAATCGATTGCCAAACGGGCGAACGAACGGTGGCCTTTGATGCACCACGGTTGGCGCAACGGTTAAACCTCAAGCCAGAAGAATTGAACTTGGCGTCTTGGGAATTGGATCCGGAAGGTCGACACTTGACGTTTGTGTTTGAAGGCCAGCGAAGATCGTGTGATTTGGAATCGTATGAAATCGTGGCGGCTGATGACGTTGACCAACGGGCGTCGAACGCGGTGCGCACGCTGCAGCGAATTCGCCCTTCCGGCAGCAATGGTCCAGAAACGTCGGTGAAGTTTGTGAATCGACTGGACCACACGGTGCTGCTGTTTTGGATTCAGGCGAATGGACGGCCAGCGGAATATGGTTCGATCAATGCGGGCGAAAGTCGAGACCAGCATACGTTTGCCAATCATTCGTGGCTGGTGACCCATACGAATGGCGAACCGCTGGCGGCGTTTCAAGCGACGGCCGTGATGGGCGAAGCGGTGATTGACCAGAATTCGCCGAAACCTCGTGAATTTCGTCGGCGGCGCACCGATCGATCGGTGGAAGCGCAATCTCCAGACGGAAAATATGTGGCCGAAATCAAAGATCATAATGTGGTGCTCCGTCTGCTAGGGAACGCCGAAGAAAACGCCACTGACCATGAAGTGACGCTCAGCGATGATGGTTCCGCCGAAGATTTCTATACGAATCAAATCATTTGGTCGCCCAATTCCAAGTACTTAGTGTGCGTGAAAACGACCAAAGGACAAGGTCGGCAGATTCAGATGATTGAATCTGCTCCGGACGATCAACTGCAGCCCAAGCTGATCACCATTGACTACGACAAACCAGGTGACGCCATCCCGGTACCTCGTCCAACGCTATTTGACGTGACGACTGGCAAACGTGTTCAGCTGGATGAAACGTCATTCGCCAATGCATGGAGCATCAACCAAATTCGTTGGTCCGAAGATGGTTCGCACTTTACGTTTCTGTTTAATCAACGAGGCCACCAAGTCTTGCGAGTGATCAAAGTAGATGCTGCCGCGGGTGCCGTGCAGACGCTGATTGATGAAGCCAGCCAAACGTTTGTTGACTACGCGCACAAAGTTTTCTATCGCCATGTTGGTGACAATGTGATTTGGATGTCGGAACGCGACGGTTGGAATCACTTGTACCGTTTTGATGCGAAAACGGGCGAACTGAGAAACCAGATAACGCAAGGCAATTGGGTAGTGCGTAGCGTGGAAGAAGTTGACGAACAGAACCAATCGATCGAATTCTACGCCAGCGGAGTTTACGCGGATCAAGATCCGTATTATTTGCATTATTGTCGCGTGAACATGGACGGTACCGGGTTTCAAATATTGACGGATGGTGACGGGACTCACGAAGTGGAATATTCGCCGGAAGGCAAGTATTTGTTAGATCGGTATTCTCGAGTGGACATGGCTCCGGTGACGGAATTGCGAACCGCCACGCATGGCCGACTGATTGCGACGTTGGCCAAGGCAGACGCCACGGAATTGAAGCAGGAATTGGGCCGATTGCCGGAACGATTCACTGCGAAAGCTCGCGACGGCCAGACCGACATTTTTGGTGTGATCTTCCGGCCCAGTCAATTTGATTCGAAGCAAACGTATCCGGTCATTGAAAAGATTTACGCCGGACCTCATGGTTCGCACGTCCCCAAAGCGTTTTCGGCGTATCACGGTGCGCAAGAGATGGCGGAACTGGGCTTCTTTGTGGTGCAGATTGACGGCATGGGCACGTCCGATCGCTCCAAGGCATTTCATGATGTTTGTTGGCAAAACATTGGCGACGCTGGATTTCCAGATCGAAGGCTGTGGATTCAAGCGGCGGCGGAAAAGTATCCGCAAATGGATTTGCAGCGAATTGGGATTTTTGGCGGTTCGGCCGGTGGTCAGAATGCATTGCGAGCACTCTTGGCGCACGGCGATTTCTATCATGTGGCTGTGGCCGATTGCGGGTGCCATGATAATCGCACGGACAAGATTTGGTGGAACGAATTGTGGATGGGCTGGCCGATTGAGAATCACTATGAAGAACAATCGAATGTCACGCAGGCTCATCGATTACAGGGCAAGTTGCTGTTGATTGTGGGCGAAGTCGATCAGAACGTCGATCCGGCCTCGACCATGCAAGTGGTCGACGCTTTGATTAAGGCAGACAAAGATTTTGATCTGCTAATCATGCCCGGCGTTGGGCACGGAGCGGCAGGGACCAAGTACGGCACAAGGCGTCAACGCGATTTCTTCGTGCGTCACTTGCTGCACAGGGAACCGAGATGGATTCGGTAGATGACAATCCCTACGAATCACCGCAAAGCGAATTTGCGATTCCGCCGGATTCGAGAGTCGAGCCGATTACTGGTCAAGCCCAGCTCTTCTCGCTGCCGTTGATGCCTTGGAGAATCAATTCCATGTTGGCCAATTGTTCGCCGCTAACGGCCATTGCATTGGGATACGTCTCAATGACGTGGCAATTCGGAATGTGGTTATCCGTTTTGTTCCACGGCCTATCCGAACCGTATAAAGACGTGCAGCATTGCCTTTTCGAACTCGCATGTACGGTTCCGTTAGGACTTGGATGGGGTGGCGTTTTCTTGTTGCCCATCGCGCCGTTTTTGGGCGGTAAAACGGCAGTAACTCGACGCATGCTGCTGGTGCCTTGGGGCCTGACTTTGTTGAGTATCCCGTGGCTTGTCTGTTGTTTTTGTGGCAACTTAGCGTCGCCCCATTATGGAATTCTCAACGACAATCGCCCGGCCTGGATGACGCATCCGGCTGTTCTGTTGTGGGGCCACAGTTGGGTGTGGATTGGTGCGCTTTGTGTCTATTGGCTGGTAAGCGTTATGCTTGGGCGTTTTGGCCCAAACAACCAGAAGTGATTTCGTTATACGAGATTTCATTCCGCGCAAAACACAATCGTTTTGCCATCGGGAGACCACGTGGGATCAATGTTGTCTTGATTGGGATCTTGGCCAGGAAGTTTTACCGGTTTGGAGTTGCGTTTGGTCGGAATCGTGTACAGCTGATAGGATTTGCCATCCGACTCTTGACCGGAATACAAAATCATCTTGCTATCAGGTGACCACGTCAGATTCGCCGAAATATTCTTCATTCCCGTGAGCACTCGTTCGGAATCCAAGGTTCCATTTTCGTCGATTGTTGCCAGCACAATCTGCGTCACGCTTTGACCGTCCGGGCTGTAGATGGGATAGGCCAGCTTGGTGCCGTCGGGCGACCACGCTCCGCCTCGGCAAGCTTGATAAATGCCCGAAGTCAGCCCTTTAATTGTTTTGTCTTCTATGTTGTAGATCGCATATCCGCCCCTATCCTGGAAGTTCAAGAATGCGATCCATTTTCCATTGGGTGACCAGCGAGGCCCGTTTGTGGAGATGCCAATGGGGTTTCGTTCTGCTTTTTCGTTGGCGTTGACAATCACGACGTTGGGATTCGAATCATACATATGCACCACCACCTGCTTTCCCACCGGTGAAAAGCTGGGCATCGCGCCGCGGCCTAGATCCAACAGGTCGGCATCCGGGCCAGCCGCAATGTCCATCACGTAAACATGCGACTGGTTGAATTGACTCCCGGGCCAGGCATCAAAGGCAATTCGCTTGCCATCCGGCGAAAAGCATGGCGAACCATACGAAAGCGATTCGTCTGGGACGATTCGTTTCAAGTCGCTGCCGTCGATTTGAATTTGGAACAGTGGTCGAGCAGATTCGTCTGCGTGGACAATCGTAAATACAGCCAACGCCAAGAAGAACGGCATGAAAACGCGTGACATGGTAGACCTCCTAGTCGAATTTTCCTCAAACAAGTTGACCGATGTGTTTCTCATTGAACGACATGTCCGTTCCCAAGTCAAAATTATTTTGGCATGGGCAGCGAAACTCCGGCAGTCCGCTTCCGCGGCGCGTAAATGATCGGAAAATGCAAAATTCGCGAAATTCCGCGGAAGCGAATTGTGCACAATAGTCCGCTTGATTTGTACGCAAATCGTGAAATGTCTCCAGACTTTGTCGAAGCTGCCATTGACCTTTAGCCGACAAATGGTAGAGTTCACTCACACTTGGTGCGAGACCTTCGCGATGTACGCGATGTGTTCATTCAACTTCGAGACTGCGGCCTCGTGCATCTTGGCGTCTATGCCAACGCACGTATCTTCTATTTTCGACCGCGATTGATTCTCTTGCATCACACTGCTGATTCTGATTCGCTCGGTAGGCAAGCGTCCTGCTTTGTAGCGTTCAGAAGCGAAGTGAAGTCGAATTCCCAAAAGCCACTTGCTTTTTTGCGGATAACGGCTTGGTTCGCTGCGGCAGGTGATCGACATACGAACTGCCTTTAGTCTTCGTATTGTCACAAAGTACGTTTTTGGAAGTTGTTTTTCTGCATGAAGTTTGAAGATCTGTCGGTTGATTCTACGTTATTGTCAACGCTCGATTCCCTAGGCTATCACACTCCTACTGCCATCCAAATCAAGGCGATTCCACCGGTTCTTCAGGGCCGAGACATCATTGCGTGTGCTCAGACCGGAACTGGAAAGACAGCTGCATTTGCCCTGCCTGTGTTGCAGCAATTGATGCAGACTTCGCCAAAGCCCAGCGGTGCCGAAAATCGACGTAAGCGTTCAGGGCGTCGCGTGATCCGAGCGTTAGTGCTGTCGCCCACTCGAGAATTAGCCAGCCAGATTGGCGAAAGTTTGGCGGCGTATGGTCAGTCCACACCGCTCAAGCACACGGTGATTTTCGGTGGTGTTCGTCAAGGAAGTCAGGTTAACGCGATCCAAGCAGGCGTGGATATCTTAGTGGCGACACCGGGCCGATTGTTGGACTTGATTGGCCAGAAGTTGGTTGACTTGAGTCAATTGCAAATCCTAGTGTTGGATGAAGCGGACCACATGTTGGACATGGGGTTCATTCACGATCTCAGGAAGATTGTGCGTTGCGTTCCAGAGCAACGTCAAACGTTGATGTTTTCGGCAACCATGCCGCCCGAGATTCGGCAGTTGGCATCGCAGTGGTTGAAGCGACCGTTCCAAGTGGATGTTACTCCTGTGGCATCCACGCCAGAACGAGTCGCTCAAGGTGTATGCTTCTTAGAGCGAACGGAAAAAATTTCGGCGTTGGTAACTTATCTGAAGTCTACGCAACGTTCGCGAACTTTGGTGTTTTCCCGGACGAAACATGGTGCCGACAAAATTGTCCGGTGTTTGAAGCGAGACGGTATTTTGGCCGCCGCCATCCATGGCAACAAAAGCCAGAATCAGCGAACGGCTGTGATTCGCCAGTTCAATACAGATCGACCGCCGGTGCTGGTAGCGACCGACTTGGCCGCTCGAGGCTTAGATTTTGCCGACGTGTCTCATGTGATCAATTTCGATCTACCAGACACGCCAGAGACGTACGTGCATCGCATTGGCCGGACGGCGCGAGCGGGAAATTCGGGCGAAGCGTTGTCGTTTTGCACGAATGACGACCGAACGAACTTGCGATCGATTGAACGATTGACCAAGCAAAAGATTCAGGTTCGAACCATCGCCGATTCGAATTTGCCAGCCGAATCAAGCGAAGTTGCGAACGCAGATGCGAATCAACTGGACGCCGATGATTCGAATGATATCGCATCGCCAGAAAAATCATTATCGCAGCCCGCCAAGCGGCGGCGACGACGTCGCCGCCGAGCGACTGCCCAGGCGCCGACAAAGTTGTCAGGCGCGTCATCAGACAGCATGCAGAAACCTGGTCGCCGCCGCAAACGCAGCGGCGCCAACCGGTCCAAGCAAGCTTGTGCATCTACAGCACGTTAATTTGTGCTGAGCTTTTTTACTTTTCGTTTTTGAGTTTAAGGAATTGGAAATGTCAGAAGGTACCATCAAGAAACTGGTCACAGACAAGGGATTTGGCTTTATTTCAGGCAACAGCGGCGAAGTATTCTTCCATCATTCAGCGTTAGTCGGCACCACGATTGAAGATCTGCGTGAAGGACAAAGCGTGGAATTTGAAATGGGCCGAGGCCCCAAGGGACCTCGAGCAGAAAACGTGCGACCTGTCTAAGCGATAGGTAATTGCCATTGTTTGCAGCACCGCCTTTAGGCGGACGCCTAGCTAGGTTCCGCGTAGAGGTGGGGACTGCAAGCGAATGTTTTGACAATCGTTCGCCCTTGATCATCTGGCCTGAAACACAACAAGACCAAAGGACGGTTTGTGCGGTTCGATCATCCGGTGCTGGTTCGCTGGTCTGCATTTCTCTTTGCGCAGGCGATTCGATTGCTGTTTCGCACCCTTCGCATCAATGTGATTACGCAAGGCGTGAATCCTTACGATGCGTCGGGAGAAACGTTCTATATTTTCTCTTGTTGGCATGATTCAGCCTTGATTGCTGCTTTTGGTGGTCGACATCGGCGCACGGTAGCGCTCACCAGTCAGCATCGCGACGGCGCGTTTGTAGCCGGGATGTTGGAAGCGATTCGAGTGCCAGTGGTGCGAGGTTCAACGGGAAAGCGAGGCAGCCAGGCACTGCGCCAAATGCTGCTGCGCAACGAAGGGCATGACTTTGTGGTGACGCCAGATGGCCCGCGAGGCCCAAAGCGAACAATGAGTCCAGGCGTCGTTTTCTTGGCTTCACGAAGTGGCCGTCACATTGTGCCCACCGCATTCGCGTGTCAGAAAGCCTGGATCATTCCTGGCAGTTGGACCGATCTGGTCATCCCCAAACCATTTTCCCAAGTTTACTCGCTGGCCGGCGAACCGATTGCCGTGGCACCTGAACTATCCAAGGCCGAACTTCTGGAAGTGGTGTCCCAAGTCCAAGCCAAAATGGACGAACTCGACACAATCGCTCGGTCGTATCTCAAATCATCACGGTCCTCAACGGCCTAGTCATCCGTTCACTTGCGAACGTAGGGTTCAGCCCAGCAGGCGACACAACACAGTCGCCACTTGGCTTCGCCCGCCGGGCGACACATCTTTGCCGGTAGCATAAGCTACCGGTGTGCAAAGCCTTCACCACCGAGCCCAGCGGGCGACACAAGAAGAAGAAACTTCGGTAAAGGATCAAATAGGAAGGTGTGCCTGGAAATAGTCATGTGTCGCCCGCTGGGCTAAGAAAGCACACAAGATGAAAACCGGTGGCTGACGCACACCGGCAAAGATGTTCCGCCCGCCGGGCGGAAAAACACTCTTTGTAGCCCTAAGGTGTAGAATCGCGATTTTGTCTCATGGCAACCGGAGTCGTTGGGGTGACCAAAACCTTGTGGTCACTTCGCCCAGCGGTTGATACAACACGGTCGCCACTTGGCTTCGCCCGCTTGGGCTGTTCTTCGCATTGCACCCATACGGTGGGAAAAACCGGACGTTTCTGTAGTGGCATCGACTTCCAGAAAACTTTACCATATTGTCCACTGAAACTTGCTCGGTTTCTGAACCCGAGCCCCTCTTTCATTCCCACCCATTGATG
>JAGQOZ010000194.1 GCA_020426955.1 Planctomycetales bacterium | reverse complement strand
TATTTGGTCCGGTCGCCCAAGTCGTTGACGGGGACGCTGCAAGTGGTGGTTGGTTCGCTGCAACAAGACGCACTGATTCCGATGCTGACGGTCTATGACAGGCTTGGTGATCCACTTCCGACCAACACCTTGATCAATGGCCACGGGCAAGTGGTGTTGCAGGCAACGCAAACCACCGCGGATACGGACTATTTTATCCAGGTCGCGGGTGACACTGCAGTGTCACAATATGCCACGGGAGACTACATTTTGACCGCATCGTTTGACGCGGTGCCAACCAGCAACGAAGTCTTTGCGTCGGGCAGTTTAGATGCGGAAATTTCAAAATTCGCACACGTGTTGTACGTGGCGGAACCACAGGTCTTTCACTTTGGCTTGCGTTCTGGTTCGGTTACTGATGCCAGTATCGAAGGAATCGGTTTGGCGATTGCCGGCACGCCTGTTCAAGTTCTGGCGCCCACTGGTGCTACGCGAACGGCCACGGGCACGTTGCTACAGCCTGGCGCGTATTTGGTAGAAGTAAGTCTGTTGGGCGAATCGGCACCTGCTGCCGGGACGTCAGTCGATTTCGAGATATTCGGTCAACCGGCTTCCGATCCGTTTGGTATTAAGCCGCTGAATCCCCTAACGCAGCCCGATTATCAGTGCGACGGTGCGACCGGTTCGTATTGCTATCCCGATGGCACGAATAGTTCGACCAGTTTCTACTGGACCGTTTACGGAAAATTGGACGGGTCCACCGTGCAGTTTGGCGACGCCAGTTCGTTAACGAAAAATTGGTGGTCGACGTCGACGCTGGGAACTAGTTTTGTTCCGTCCGTTGCCGCAGACAACTATGTCGTGCCGGTGAATGGACAACTACGCGTCTCGGCGGAAGACGGCGTATTGGCCAACGACAATGGGCAAGGCGAACTTACCGCCAATCTGGTCGAAGGCCCAAGCCATGGTCAACTCGCTTGGAACTCAGACGGCGGCTTTATTTACACTCCGGACAGCGGGTTTGTGGGAACCGATCAGTTTCGTTATCAAGCGGTTTCTGGCGGCCGACTTTCCGCGGCAGGCGTGGTAACGGTGTTGGTCGAAGTAGTGGCCGTGGACGTAGTGGGCGATGCGAACCACGACGGACGATTTGATTCGGCGGACCTGATTCAGATCTTCCAATTTGGACAATACGAAGACTCGGTCATCGGCAATTCGACATGGAATTCCGGCGACTGGAACGGTGACGGCGAATTCGATTCAGCCGATTTGGTAGCCGCCTTTCAAGCCGGTACGTACCTAGGCGAATAGACGCACATCGTTTTGTCCATATGGCACGTTGCTTGACCGAGCAGTTATCTTGCGGCTGCGTGACACGCATTGCACTGAAATGGACTCTCACAAAGGCACGAAGGCACAAAAATGAATAGAAATGTGTCTTGTGCCCGTCATCAAGACATTTCTTCCCTGCCGCTTTTCTCTTCATGCCTTGGCGCCTTCGTGAGCGCGATGTCTTTCCATCGCTATTACACACGTTTCGATCATTGATTACGGTTGGTTCGGTGCCAAAACTTCGATACCGGTTGTCTGTGCAAATTGTAGGGTTGCTGAAGTGACCGATGGAACGGTCAGTTGTTGCAGATGCGGAAATCGATCATGAAGCTGCGGCAAGAGTGCGCCGCTGGGCTGGAACGTCGGCAGCTGCAGTGACGTCAGGCTCGGCATGGTGGACATTTGCAGAAAGCCGTCTTCGGTGAAATAGTCCCCGTGAAGCTCTAGCGATTCCACAGCTGTGCAGTGGCTGGTTCGTTCCAGTGTAATGTCATTCGCAGCACCTCGTCTCAGTGACAACTTCCGCAGCTGTGGATTCTGCCACAGATCATGCAACAGCGTATCGGCCAGTTCGCCCACGTCTAAGCGGAGTTCTTGAATCATTGAATTCGACCACAATCCATTCAGCATCTCCTGTGATTCCGTCGCAATCGTTTCGCATTGAATTTCTAGTGACGTTAGTTGCGGCATGTTTGCCAGAACGGCCACGTCATCCAGGTGCAGCGACTGGGTGGACAGAGAAAAATCGGTGACATGCCACTGTGGTACGGTTTTTAGGTGGATTCGACCAGGCGACGCGACCTGCAAACGCTGGATCCCAGCAACTTGACTAACGGCCGAAATCGCTTCGGGCGTGGCATTGCAATCGACTAGTCGCAGCCGTTGTAGCGAATCGGGCCACTTGCGTCCGCTGATCAAATTGCAGTTCACCAGAGAAAGGCGAACCGGATCGAGCTTTCCCAGCCAAATCAGCTCGTCATGGTCGATGACCGCGTTGGCAATTTCCAAGTTTTGCAGAGCCAGCGAATGAAGCGCCAGCGGAACACCAAAATCAAAACCGTTCTTGGCGTTGATGCTGATCCAGAGCTTTCCGCCGTTGGGCCAGAGCGGAGTGAATTCGGCGTCCAGCTGACTGACGATTTGCTGCAAGTGCTCCATGCTTAGTGCATTGATTTCACAGCCATCCGCACCAACTAGAACGCCCTGCCCCAGCTTTCGCCATTGTTGCTGGAATTGTTGAATGCGTTCCAACGTAGGTGGAATGGTTGGCCGTCGCACCGGTCGACTGCAACCAGAAACACCCAGTATCAAACACGCCAGCAGTACCGTTCGGCAAATCACTTCCATGTCGAGTGCCCCTGCGTTTAGATCGTCAGGACGATCATTCTTCGCTTTGTTTGGTTTCTGATGACGTCGCTTCGCTGTCCGAAGTGCTACCTGGTTCGGGCTGTTCGGTTGCGGATAATTCCGCATCTGATTTGGCTGGCTTTTTCTGATGCTGTGTCATCAGCATGACGTCTTCAAATTCATAACCCGTGAATTGCTCGATTCCCTTCAACAATTTCATCAATGCCAGCATGGTGATGGCCATTGTCGGAATGGTGATCACAACCCAGCTCCACGCCGTCATTTTGCCCATCTCTTTGACGAATTCATCTGTGCCGGTTTCGCTGCGAATCAGGTATTTGGCCAAACCATAGTTCAGCACCGCACTTAGCACAAACGAAGCACTCAGCAGCAATGTGCATTGCGTCATTAGTTTTTCGAATTGGCTTTCCGTATTGCGCTTAGCCAACGCTTTTTCAATCTTGGGAACGTCAAACAATTCCGGGTTGTAAAGAAATGTGCGAACCAACGGAAACGGCGTTTTCAAGGTAACCAAGACGGCAACCGCAAACAGCGCGGGAATGGCGGCTTCCTTAATGGCAATCCAGTCCTTGTCCAATTTCATGAGGCCAACGCCCCCAGAAATCAGAATGCTGACGAAACCCAAGACAGAAAAGAAGTTGTATTTACGCCGTACAATAAAATCGTAAATTCCGTAGGATATCGGAAAAGCCAACGCCACAATCAACAAGACGGCTTGGTCCAGCTGAAACCAATCCTTGCCTTTGGACATCAACACGGAAGGAATAATGACATTTAGGCCCAAGTTCAGCCAAATGTTTTCTCGTTTCGGAGCATTCGTCGGAGATTCAGAGTCAGTCATTGGTTCCTGCCGTGGGAGTCGCCACAGAATTCTAATTCATTCGAATTGGTAACATTCATTTCGACATATCTTTGTCACGTTCGCTAGGATATCCGCGTCGAACACGCCTTGGCAACCTTTCCCACCTTACGGATTTCAACTGTCCAATCGAATATACAGCTGAACCGGCCCCGTTAGTGTCGGCCAGCCGATAGTTACAGCGGCGTTTGAGGACGGCGTCACATCGCTTAACTTCGTGCGAAGGAGACTGAATCTCGCCCGGTACGGAAAACCACGCCGATAGTCCTTGACACAAGCAGGTCACTATGCCACGTTGCGTGCAAAATCGAACTCGTCCTGTCGCCTAGCGTCGTCTCCTTTGCCGACTAAGAAAGTCCGAATCGATGCCCCAAGAAGATCGAATTCTGCAAGCTTACAAAATTGCCAAACTGCAATACGCTGACATTGGAGTTGATACTGATCGAGTGCTCAATGAATTGAAGACGGTGGCCGTTTCCTTGCACTGCTGGCAAGGTGACGATGTAGTTGGCTTTGAAGGACTGGGGCAAAGTATCGGCGGAGGCTTGGCGGTTACCGGGAATTACTTGGGACGAGCCAGAACGCCGGACGAACTAAAATCTGATCTCGAATTGGCGTATTCCTTGATTCCGGGCCAACATCGTTTAAATTTGCACGCCTGCTACGGCGAATTCAGCGGCAAGCAAGTCGATCGAAACGAAGTCGACGTGGCTCATTTTCAAGGCTGGATCGACTGGGCCAAACAGCAGCGTCTTTCGCTCGATTTCAATCCGACCTATTTTGCCCACGAAAAAGCGGAAAGCGGCTTTACGCTGTCACACTCGGATCCGTCGATTCGGCAATTCTGGATAGACCACGGCAAAGCTTGTCGGCAAATCGGCGCGGCAATGGGGCAGGCCCAAGGCACCCCGTGCGTGACCAACGTTTGGATTCCGGACGGCATGAAGGATACGCCGGTGGATCGCGTGGCACCTCGGCAACGACTGACCGATTCATTGGATCAAATATTTTCGCAAGCCTTTTCGCCGGACCACCTGCTGGACGCCGTGGAATGCAAACTGTTTGGGCTCGGTTCGGAAAGCTACGTCGTCGGTTCGCACGAATTCTATCTCGGCTACGCGATCACGCGGAAAACGCTGCTCTGCCTAGACGCAGGACATTTTCATCCAACGGAAACCATCGCTGACAAGATATCGTCAGTCATGCAATATGTTCCTCGTCTGCTGCTGCATGTAAGCCGCGGCGTTCGCTGGGATAGTGACCATGTGATCATTCTGAACGATGAACTCCAGGCAATTGCCAACGAGCTGGTCCGAGGCAACTTTTTGGCTCGGACTCATGTCGGTTTGGACTTTTTTGACGCCAGCATCAATCGAGTGGCTGCGTGGGTGATTGGTACTCGGAACATGATCAAGTCACTTTTGATCAGCATGCTGGAGCCGATCGATTCGCTGCGAACCATGGAAACGCAAGGCGATTTCACCAGCCGACTGGCGCAGTTCGAAGAAAGCAAGTCGTTGCCGTGGGGCGCTGTGTGGGACTACTACTGTTTAACGAATGACACACCTGTTGGTTCGAATTGGCTGGATGCGGTCAAACAGTATGAATCGAATGTATTGAGTCAACGAAGCTGAGCAGTCGTAATTTAAAGCGGTAGTAATACAGGAAAATCCTTTCGAGGTTACGTATGGCGGAAGAAACACAAAGCAGTTCTGGCGAATTTGAGCGAGAGCGAGTGCCGGATGACGCGTTGATGGGGCCTGGCAAATTCTGGGGCATGTATGCTGGCGAGCACGCAGCCGGGACCGAATTCATGATCGGCCCGTTGTTCTTGGGCGCCGGAGCCAGCTTACAGGACTTGCTACTGGGGTTACTGGTGGGAAACCTCTTGGCAGTGTTGACGTGGCGCTATTTGGTCACGCCGATTGCCATGGCCAAGCGATTCACGTTGTACTACCAGCTGGAACGAATCGCCGGTAGCGGCTTGGTCAAGTTTTACAATTTGGTAAACGGAGTCCTGTTCTGTTTCTTGGCCGGAGCCATGATTACGGTTTCCGCAACTGCGGTGGGCGTGCCGTTTGATATTAAGTTCACTGTTCCTGAAAGCGTTCTAGGACTAAGCGAATCATCATTTTCGGTGTTAGTGGTGATTGTGGGCGTGGTGATATCGCTGGTAGCCGCTGCGGGCTACAGTATGGTTGCGCGAGTTGCAAATATAGCGGCACCGTGGATGATTGCCGTGTTCGCCGCGTGCGGCATTGTTTCACTGGGGCGAATGGGCGTGAATTCATGGGCGTCGCTGCAAGAAGGAACGTTTTGGTCAGACGCCATTGCGTTTGTTGTGGAACAGAACGGACCGCAAGAATTTGGCTTCGGCAAGATCGTGATCTTCTCGTGGCTGTGTAACGGTGCGATGCATTTTGGCATGGCCGACTTGTCTATCTTTCGGTTCGCCAAGAAATCGTCAGCCGGTTGGGCGCCGGCCATCGGCATGTTTTTGGGGCATTACGTAGCCTGGATTTCGGCGGCGCTGCTGCTGGCCGCTCAAATCAAAACGGCGCAAGACGCATCGGCCAACCCTGGCGCTTTGGCCTGGAGCGCCATGGGCTGGACGGGGATCGTCTGCGTCGTAATTGCCGGCTGGACCACGGCAAACCCGACTATCTATCGAGCCGGTTTGGCGTTTCAAGGCATGTTGCCCAAATGTTCGCGAATTTCCATGACACTATTGGCCGGAGCTGTCGCGACCGTGGCTGGGATGTTTCCGAATCTGTCCGCCAAGTTGCTCGGCTTTGTCGGACTCTACGGAACCATCTTGGGCCCGATGGGCGCGGTCATTTTTGTGGATTTCTATCTGATGAAGCGTTTTGGTTTGGTAGACGAATTAGCATCCAAGACCGGTGCGGTCGTGAATGTCGCCGTATTGATTGCCTGGCTGCTCCCCGTGTGCGTCGGCCTGTATTTCTTTCGTGAATTTCCCGCGTACGCTGTTGTCCCAGCTTGGTTGGCGTGTGGTGTTATTTACTTGCTACTCAGTAAGGTGTCTCAACCGAAGCAGTTCTCGCAGACCAAGGCGTAAGGAGTTTCATTGATGAAGAATATGGCAAAGTTGGTTTCACTAGTGGCGTTGATCGGAACATTTGGACCGAGCTTCGTGTTCTTGGCGAACGGAATTTCGCTGGAAACGGCCGCCTGGATTTCTCTGTTCGCCACCATCGTTTGGTTCATTGCCACGCCGATGTGGATGGGACGGTTAGAACACGAAATTGACGAAGAATCGCCGATGATTTAATCGTGAAAGGGATCGCCATGCGAAATCGACTTTCCGCCGTTTGCCAAAGCCTGGTCTGTTTCTTCATGTTGACAAACATAGTTTGGTCACAGTCAACCTCGTCGCCCTGGCCTCCCATCACGCGAGAATGTAAGCCGGGCGTGATTTGGTGGATTCCCGGCAGCGCGATGACTCGGCCCGACACCACCTACAATCTGGAACGATTGGCCGAAGCGGGTTTTGGCGGCATGAGCATGGTGCCGATTTATGGTGTGCACGGCGCGGAAGATCGCTTCTTGGATCATCTGAGTCCGGAATGGAACGACCAATTCGAATTTGTGGTTTCGGAAGCAGAACGCTTGGGTTTGTGGGTCGATTTGACTCCTGGAACCGGCTGGAAAATTGGCGGTCCTGCGGTGACGCCGGAAATGGGTGAACAATCGGTTCGCTTGGTCGATGGCAAGATTGTCGCTCGGCGTAACGGTTCGAAAGTGAAGCGTGCAGCACCGGGCGGCGCAGGTCTGTCCATCGATCCGTATGACTCAGAAACGTTGATTCGCTTTTTGGACGAATTTGGTAAACGGTTGCATATTTCGCCCACAAGGATGCCACGAGCGTTCTACCATGACTCCTTTGAATACACGGGCAATTGGACGTCATCGCTTCCCGAGAAGTTTCAGCAACAGCATGGTTATGACATTCTGCAGCACGCGGAAGCACTGTTTGGGGAAGGAAATGATCGCGAACATGTCGCGAGAATTCAGGCGGACTATCGAGCGACGTTGGCCGATCTACATTACGAATTTGTCTCAACACTAAAGGAATGGGCGCATTCACATGATAGTCAGTTGCGCGAACAAGCGCACGGTTCGCCGGGCAACGTTTTGGATCTGTATGCTCTGGCCGATATTCCCGAAACCGAAGTTTTTGGTGCCAATCATTTCCAGATTCGAGGTTTTCGTCGCGAAGAAGCGTTTGTACGTCCCGGCAGCGATCACAGCCCGTTGGTGAATCGAATGGCATCTTCGGCCGCTCATCTTTCAGGTGGCAAATTGGTTTCGTCTGAATCGTTCACTTGGCTACGAGAGCATTTCAATGTGACACTGGCTGATATCAAGCCAGAAGTAGATTCGCTATTCGTGACCGGCGTGAATCATCTGTTTTACCATGGAAATTGCTATTCGCCGCAAAACGATACTTGGCCCGGTTGGCTGTTTTATGCGTCTACCGAAGTCAACTGGCGGAACGCGTTTTGGCGAGACATCTCGACGCTGAATGCTTACATTGCCAGATCCCAATCGGTGCTGCAAACTGGTCAAGCAGACAACGACGTGCTCTTGTACTGGCCTGTTCACGACGTGTATATGCAGCCGGGGCGTTCCCCGCATCAGTTCTTCAAAGTTCACAATCACCAGGAATGGCTAACAGACACGCCTTGCGGAGCATTGGCAACGCAGTTTGCGGAAGCTGGAATTGCGTTTGACTTTGTGTCGGATCGATTCCTGGAAAAGCTGCAAATACACGATGGCCAATTGAGAATCGGCGATGCAGCGTACAAAGTGATTGTCGTTCCGAACTGCCAATATATGCCACCGTCAACGTTGCAGCAGTTGTTGTCTTTGGCGGAACAAGGAGCAACGATTGTTTTTTGCGGCGAACTCCCGTCAGACGTTCCTGGCCTGGGAAATTTGCAGCAGCGACGCGACGAATTCAATCGTCTGAAAGACCGAATATCGGACCAACCCGGTGTTTTCATGCTGTCGACGAAACAGCTCTTGCCGTGGCTGAACGATCATGGTGCGGCTGTCGAAACAGACTTAGTTGCGAACCATCTGCAGTTCATTCGCCGAGCGACGGATCAACGTGTCTACTACTTCATTACCAATCCGTCCGCCCAAGATGTGGATGGCTGGATTCGAATGTCAAGGCCGTTTGCTTCCGTCAAGCGTCTGGATCCGCTGACCGGAAAACATGGTCGCCTCGCAATGAGGTCGGACGAACATTCGATCTATCTACAATTGACCAGCGGAGAAAGCTGCATCGTTTGTTTAGAGCAGGCCACGGCGAAGTTCGAAAATAACGTCCCAACATGGCCAATTTGGAAGTACGTCGGCGAACCGTGTTCGCTGGACGGAGATTGGGAAGTCGAATTCGTGGAAGGTGCGCCGGAGCTTCCGGCAGCGTATCGCACTACGTCGCTGGAAAGCTGGACAACGCACAGCGATACAGCCGCCACATTCGCGGGCACGGCGAAATATCGAATCTCGTTCTCCGTGGACCGTGATCAAGCTGTCTGGCGGCTGGATCTGGGCGATGTCCGCGAGACGGCTCGAATTTCTATCGACGGAAACTTCGTGCAAACCTTGGTCGCCAATCCGTTTGCCTGTACGCTGCCGGCCATCAACCACGGCGAACACTTATTGGAAATCGAAGTCACCAATTTGTCTTCAAATCGAATTCGCGACCTGGATCGACAGAAAGTGGACTGGAAAAAGTTCTATGACATCAACTACGTCAATGTGAATTACAAGCCGTTTGATGCTTCCACCTGGGCAGTGCGCCCCAGCGGTTTGCTGGGGCCGGTGACTTTCCAATTACTGGAACAGAAAGACATGACGTCCGCCGATTAGCGTCCGGTTCCGCTTCCATGAACCTAACGTTGGCCTACCAATGGTAAGCTCGCATTGGTCGATGTGCATGAAAGTGCGGGTGGTGAGGATAGACAGGTACATAACGAGGCCGAGTAACATGATACTCGATCACCGTGGTACGTCTCGGTTGCGGCACAGGTGCAGGCGCCACATAGGTTACGCCCGCAATCGGCGCTCGCTGCATGGCATCAATCACCACTTCGCTGACTCCTTGCTGGTGTAGTGCAATGATGTCATGCGTTTCCAGTTTTCTGACGATTCCGTTGGTTCGTATCTGGTTTATGATGACATTGTCTCCCACTCCGGAACGGCTCATGTTAATGATGTCAGCGTAGGTGACCGCCATTCGTTGTTGTTGGACAGCCTGATATTGGTAATAGCGTTGTTGTTCGATCGTTCGATCCTTGGCGTTACCAATCAG
>JAGQOZ010000193.1 GCA_020426955.1 Planctomycetales bacterium | reverse complement strand
GGTGTTGTGTCTTGGACAAAGTCCACCACGCGTATTGCTCTGTTTGATTCAATTCTTGCCATGTATTCTCGCGGCAGCGGGTCCCCGGCTTCGAATCCACCTACAATCAAAAGTCTAACGTTTGGCACAACGTCACGTACGAAAAAGAATGCGTCAAGCAGCTCACAGATGCCCTTGTCTCTTGTCCCGCGTCCAACGAACCCTATCACCGGCGCGTCATGCGAAAATCCTAGAGCGTCACGTACATTGCACCCCAAAGCAGTGCGTGCGGCATCGGTTGGGAATCTCCGCACTTCGATACCATTCGAAGATCCGTTTCCCAACACAACAATCTTCTTCGCGCTACATATGCCCGCACGTACATATTCGTCGCGAACTGACCTGCTAACCGCAATAATTCGATGAGCACACAACGCGGTAATTCTTTCGCATACAACTACAACAAATCGCTTGAATCCTGTCAAGGTTTCATACCTTATGCCGCGGAGTGTATAAATGCGCACTGGAACTCGCGCTATAAAGGCACTCACCATCCCAATCAGACTCGCCTTAGGCGTGCTTGCATTTACAATACAGGGACGTTCGCGACGCAATGCATTAAGCGTCCGGAAGAATGCCCGTAAATCCCGAAACACGGATATCTCTCGAAGGAAGCCAACATCGACAACGTCGAATCTGCCCTCGACTCCCAATAAATCTGGGCCATTCGAAGTAATAATCACTGGCCTGAATCCGGCCTCATGAATGGCCTCCAACTGTCCAATCAGCTTCAACCGTACCGTCATTGCATGAGTAACCACAAAACAAATCGTATTCATAACCCTTATTCACAGTTCCAATGAAGGCCCCTTTTTCCTGCTTACTGCATCGAGACTAAGAGCAATCGCAACGAGCACCCAAATTTCAGTTTGACGAATCGTATTGTGGGTAAGCGAGTACATGAACAGAGGTAACATATACCTCAAAGAACCAGGATCGTTACAATAAATCGCCCGAACAACAGCAATCGATAGTCCTGCGCCAATGATGCCATAACTGAACAACACTACGGCAGCCGTGTTATGGATCTCTAATCCAGTACGTGTGCCCTCGCGAAATCTATGATCCGCTCCCTCGCCGGCACCCAATAACAGGTACTCTGGGTAATTCCACAACCGGGAGACTCCTCTAATCTCAAGTTCGCGTGCCAACGAAACTCGCCTTGACGCAAATCGCGTCTCAATTCGTCCCAAAACATCAAACTGCGTTCCCGTCAAGCCAACGATTATGACCAAAATAGACAAGACCACCATCTTACGAAGGTCGGCAAGCACAGTCATTACCACTAAGCTTATACCTGCAAGAATTCCTGCGCGTGATAAAGTCAAAACTAATAGGTGGAATCCGCAAAGAACACCTGCGATCGTCATTGGAATCATCCAGCGCATAATCGCGTTCCGGCGAAACGCAATTGATACAAAACAAAGCGTTACGACAACAAACGCAGCCAATTGATTTGGGTTATGGAACGTACCAGCGAAACGAACGTGAGACGCTGTTAACGCCGTGAACTCCTGGAACAACGTTCCCGCGAGTAGCCCAAGTAAAGTTGCTCTTATGACTTTCCTTGGTCCCAAAGCTTCCGTAAGGTGACTCGCCGCACTAAACACTACAAAATTAAACGTTAAAAATGCCGCCGAAAACAAAAAATCAATATTTGAGCACACAACATACCACGCAATATTTATGACAACTCCATATATCACAAATGGCAAAAGCCTGCGAATCGCTGGTGACCACTGCGACGACAGCCTGACTGCGATGAGCCCGCAACCATAAAATGCGTAAAGATAATCGCCGATCTGAGGCATTCCGCTAGGAAATATATAAAAAGGTGACGCCGCGACAATTAGCGTCCAAACAATCAACGGTACGTCGAATTGTTTACTATTCATAATGATCTGCGTAGCGTCCTACGAACTCGCTCTCGACATATCGTCGGAAAAACGAAAAAGGCGGGCTTACAGAGGTTGTAAGCAAACGCTACAGGGTCTTTCAATAAAATCGAATAAGCTAGCTTGTGTTTCGCTGATCTAAGGGCATAAACAAAACTTCCCCTCCCGGATTGAAAGTGTTGCCTATCATGTACACGCCGCAACGTAAGTGGAATCTCGACACGCAAAGCTGAAACCTTCTGAATCACCATCAACCGCATCCATAGCTCATAATCGTACTGCGACTTGAGACTTACGTCATAGTGTGCGTACTCACGGCGCAATAATACCGACGAATGGGGCAGACAATTGCAGTACAACATTTGTCGCGCCGTGATCTGTCGAAACGAGTTCTTGACAGGACAAATCATTGCATGATCACTCTCAATTGTCGACAGATTACTGAACGGCCTCGTTAGTGTTCCACACACCCCAATGTCGTCGTGATTGCACTGACAAATTGCCGCAACTTGTATCTCAGTTTTTCGAGTGTGCCAGACATCATCAGCATCAATTATGGCAATCCAGTCTCCAGAAGCTTGGAATACGGCTTGCCGCAGGGCGTAACCACGACCCGCCGACTCAGACGACGCTAGGTGATATGGAATTGTACCCCTAGCGAGCAAATCGTTAGCAATCGCGTGCGAATCATCCGTAGATCTATCGTCGATTACTACTATTTGACTAATTGCATAGGTTTGGCGGTATATCGATTTTATTGCGTCTCCAATAGTCGCCCCACCATTCTTTACTGTCATGACTGCACTGATCTTGAGTTGATTGTCCAAGTGAATGCGATCTCAAATTTGAAAGGGTGACGAAATCAAACGCTTCGAAGACGTCGAACTATCTCATTTCCAATCCGGTCTTGCGAAAGATGCTGCGAAACAAACGTCCGTCCTTCACCGTTCAAAGGAAGTTGTTGCGCCCTAAATCGAACGTAGAAACTGTGAATCGCCGTGTGGATATCATGATAATCCGTGGCAGAAACTACACCCGGTACATCATATTTCCAGATTACGTAACGTCCATGCGCAAGTGCTTCTTGCACCATTCCTGAAAAACCGTCGTGAGGCACAATACGGAGTATCAAGACGGAGTCCTCATAAAGTGGAGTCATATCCTTCCTCCAGCCCAAAAAGTGAACATTGGGCAGTTCGACAATGTCAGCCGGCCGAAAAATGCCGGCGATACGAAATTCAATTCCAGGAAACGATTTCGCCAATCGGTGAATCGTATCGTACCCATAAAACGTCGCCCGTGACTGCGAAGACGCATAACTCAATACAACCATCTTGCTGGGAAATGGTTTAGCAGTTCCGGAACAGGCTTTTGCGACCTCGGACAGTGGAAACGGCACATATAATACATCGTCCACACAAAACGCACTTAGCTCCTCTTTAAGCCACGGAGCGCCTGCCCAATGTGTCGCGACGACCGTGTGTCGAAAAAAGCCCCGAAACTTTGCCGCAGATACAGTCAAGACATCCGTCCCTGCCCAATGAATGACTGACCGCACGTTGTATCGCGCAGCAACGCTTGTCATAGGAAGGTTAACTCCCCAAGTATGGTATCCACCGACGTGATACCATAAATCGATTGTTCGCTTTCGCATCAGGGTAATGGCAGCGATTGGCCATCGTGGCGACTTTACTGAAATTCGGGAAAAGGAAAAATCCGAGTCGCATTCCTGTACAGCATGCTGGATTTGATTCGCGAAATATTCAATACCTGTTAGAAGAACTTTCATCTATATCTTCGTCGAAATGCAATCGAATGTACCATCATCGCAACGGCGTACGCAACTGACGACGCGAGGGCTGCCCCTAGTGCCCCAAACTTTGGGATAAATAATAAATCAGCACCAATTGTAGTAATGAGGCCTATGCCGGCAGCGCGTGCTGATACATTAAAGTCACCAACCGCGAGATGATCTACTGCTATGCATCTGCTAATTGCTAGTGAAGTAACTCCAGGTAGCAACATCGCTATAACTATAGAGGTTTGGCAATAACTCGGTCCAAGAATCATACTCGCCGAATAATGAATCAATATCACGCACACAACGCCCAACACTAACGTTAACGCAGTCGCATATCTAGCACCACGTAGCACTTGCCTAACGCGCTTGTCGTGCGAGCGGTAAGCTGTATTGCCCAATAGCGTTGTAGCTATTGCCTGAGACGGTAAACCGCATCGTTCTGTTACGGCGGCGGCGAATGCGTAAACTCCCGTCTGCGAAAGACCACCGTAGGAATTCAATATAAACAGGTCCAAACGATAATTAAGGAAATTCATTATCGTTGAACAATGCAATTTTAGTCCGTTGCAGATGATCATTCTGTACAAGGAGATCGGTGCATTTGCAAATGGCGTGCGTCGATGAAATACTCGCGCTGCGGCCACACATCTTACAGTTGATGCGATAGCGTACGCTGTTAGGAAATCTTCGCTTCGTGGCGAATTCATCACCGCAAGCGGCAGCGTTCCAGCTAACCAAGAAATTCCACGGCAAGCATTCGAGACGTTGAAACTTCCGACACGTCCGGTCGCGAGCAGGCAGTTGCAATAGACGTCGCCAAGGATTATTGGAATGGCAGTAAGACCAAATAGGTAACTAAAGAGAGTTGGCTTGAGACTTAAAAAAAATCCTGTGACCATGCAGTAAAATACATAAGAAAATGCGAAACCGAAAACACCAATAAGTAACGACGCAAAAGCTACAGCTCCAGCTGGCGACGACTCACATTTGATTGCGTGAGCTATGGAAGTGTTTGAAAGGTTAAACAGTATAGAGGACACACTAACCAATGCGATCAAGAGTGAGAACTTACCGTTGCCCTCGGATCCGAGTGAGCGTGCCGTAATCAATACAGCAATGCCGCCGGCCATAGCGTTCATCACCTGCCAGACGGCAGAACGCAACGCTATTCCAGAAAGACGGTCATTTACCCGGTCTGGCCTAAGGCGCTCTAACATCGTTTACACTAAAACCTTCGTTTGTCGTTTGGTATTCAGGTACAATCTTATGTAACATTTCACGAATCGCGTCGGCGGAGTGTGACGTAACTGATTCAAGCATTTTTATAGTCGCTACAAGCTCGTTGGGTTCATATAGACGATGATAGGCCGCAAAAATTTTCGGATGATCTGTTTCGAGAGTCTTCTCATCGTCGAAATACAGTTCCTCGTACAGTTTTTCGCCGGGCCGCGCACCGACAAAACGTATTTCTATTGTATCAGGTGGTAATCCGGACAACGTCACCATTTGGCGCGCGAGATCGACAATCGGTATCTGTTCTCCCATGTCCAGAACAAAGATTTCGCCACCGTTCCCCATCGATGCGGCTTGAATCACTAGCTGTGATGCTTCAGGAATCGTCATGAAGAATCGCGTCATGCGGGGATCGGTCACGGTTATTGGGCCACCACGCTCGATTTGCTCTTTAAACAGTGGCACCACACTTCCGTTGGATCCAAGGACATTTCCGAAGCGCACAACGACAAATGCGGTGTCACTGTTCTCTTGCGCCATAGCATGTACATACCGCTCCGCAATTTGCTTTGTGCAACCCATCACGCTGGTCGGATTGACCGCCTTGTCGGTACTGATTAACACAAACTTCTTTGATTCGTAGTCGCGAGCCAAATCGGCGGTATTTTTCGTTCCCAGAATGTTGTTCTTTATCGCCTCGCCAGGATTAACTTCCATAAGACCGACGTGCTTGTGCGCCGCAGCGTGATAAACGTATTCCGGCCGGAACTGTTCGAACAATGCCAACATCCGTGGCTTGTCCAAGATATCGCCAACGGCGGGATGCAGTTGGGTCCCATTGTGCTGCAGTCGCTCCAGTTCGTTATGAATTAGGAAAACACTGTTTTCACGATGATCGACTAACACCAACTCCGACGGCTTAAATTGAATCAGCTGACGGCAAATTTCGGAACCGATACTGCCACCTGCGCCTGTTACCAATACACGCGCACCTTCAATTTCGGCGGCGATTCGTTGGCTATCTAGCTTAACAGGGTCGCGTTGCAACAAATCATTGATTTCGATATCACGGACTGGGATAAGACCGTTGTCCCGCTCTAAGTCCAAACTGGGCGGAATAACTTTGATGGATAGGCCATTTTGGTCATATAACACCTTGAGGTCGGAAATACGCTGGCCTTGAATGTCACCGGCGACAATCCAAACTTCTTGCACGCCGTGTTCACGAGCTAATTTCGGTGCGTTTTCAGGAGTTCCAAGTATTCGGATTCCGGCGCGTTGGCTGCCAATTTTCTTTTTATCGTCCGATAGGATACCCACGATCCTAACACGCGATCCGAATCGGCTGTTGATTTGGTTGGCCATGATGATTGTTTCATGACGGTTACTGATGATAAACGCGGGAACACATCCGGCCGAAAGGTGGACGCTGGGCCATAATCCCTCTTTGGCAAGACGCCAACTGCTACGCACCGCAACAATCATCACGCTACTGAGCAAAAAATCCAATATCAAAACGGCCCTTGGTATACGCGTTGTCAACACGAAATAGTCGAACATGGTGATAACGGCGAATCCAACTAACATCGGCCGAATTAAGGAAATCAAATCTCGCAGAGTAACGTACCGCCACCAACCGTGAAAACTTTTGAATACCAGTAGGCTCCCAATTTGGATGCTCAGGACAAATGGAAGTGTCGTGACGAACCTCTGATACATTTCGGCAGGAATTTCAAAATCAAACCTCAAGCCAAACGATAGCCAATAAGCGGTTGCGAAAATGACGGTATGGACAATCGCCAGTAACGGAACTCGTATGGTGATTAAGAAATCGCGAATGCGGGGCAATGGTGCCCAAATTTCTGGGCGCGATGAGGCATTGTTGATTGTCGCAACAACCTTACCATTCTTTTCATAGCGGATCACTTGATAAGCTTCTTTCATAGTTTCCAGCGGCATTTCGTCATCAGTGCAAATGTTACCAAAAAACCAAAAAGACAACAGCAAACATCGCTTGTTGGCCTTGCAAAGTCAACAAATAGCTACAAGCTTCTTTTCGCGATAGCGTTTGCTGTTGTAAATCGCTCGGTGGTGCCTATAAGTTTACGGTGTGTTCCCAAAGTCATGGATGCTCAACATGACCCCAATTGGCACAAATCAATGGTTATTCTTCCAGCTTTCCGTGGACAACTTCTTTCTTGTCGTCCTCGAAATACTTCTGAATCGCTTTGGTCTCTTGTTGTTCTGATCCGTACTGGCCGTAGCCGTAGCCATACTTGTAGTTGTACGCGTAGCGGTAACCGCTGTAGCCATATCGATAGTGGCTATAGTAGCCGCCGGCTTCTTGATCGACACCGTTCACCACCACTCCAATCACATTGCCACCGACATTGGCCAGCGTCTCTTTGGCTCGGACCGCTAACGGACGAGCTCGTTTGTGGATTCGGAACGTCAGCAGAATTCCGTCTACTCGAGCTGCCACGGCACAGGGATCGGAAACGGCCAGGACGGGTGGCGTATCGACAATGACAAAGTCGAATCGTTCGCGGAGCATGTCCAGGGTTTTGGCAAAGTCTTCACTGCTGAGCAATTCCGATGGATTCACCGGACGATGTCCACAGGCCAGCATTTTCAGGTTCGGGATTTCAGGCAGTTCGCAATAAGCGTCTTCCGGATCGACGGTGCCTTGGACGATTCCCGCCAGACCAAACTCTTGCGAACCCAGCCCCATCACTTTATGCAGTGTGGGGCGGCGGAAGTCGGCATCCATCAACAGGACGCTCTTTCCCGACTGAGCGATAGTGACGGCCAGGTTGGTGGCCAAAGTCGATTTACCGTCACCGGGCATGGGACTGGTGACTTGGATGACTTGGTGTTTTTTGTCTTTGAAGGCAAAGTACAAACTGGTCCGGACCGCTCGGTAAGATTCCGCTTGGGGCGAACGAGGTCGGTGGACGGTGCAGACGACCGGCGTGACCGTGCTGCCGGGCAGCAGTTTTTGCGATTCGATATCGATCAGCGGGATGTGCCCGACCACGGGCAGGCCCATGACCTTGGCAACTTCGTCCGGAGTGCGGAAAGCCTTGTCGCTGAGATCGACCAGGTAGGCGATACCGAAGCCACACACTAGACCCAAGATTCCGCCCAGGCCGAGCGATTTGGGGATGGTGGGCGCGACTTTTTCGCCAATACTGGGAGGCGATAGGTCTTGGTACTTGAAACCATCGTATTTGGTGTCGTTTAAGACGATCATCTGTTCGATCGCAGCAGTGGTGGTATCATATGCTTTTTGAGTCCGTTCAATGTCCTTTTGCAAGGATTCGCCTTGAGCTTCGTAGACGGCTAGCGCTCGAGCAGCTTCTTCTTCGTTTTGAAAAAGGCCTTCCAACATCTTGGATTCTTCGGCAATTTCGGCGTAACGCTGCTTCAACGATTCCAGATAGTTTTGCACCAGTTTCGTGGTATCGCCGCTGGATGCAGCATCTTCCGCAGCGTCAGCATCGTCAGAATTGAGTTCTGGATATTTTTCGTACAACAATTCCAGCTGTCGATCGACGGCCAAAATCTTGGGGCTTTCTGGTCCGAAGCCTTGAGCGACCAACTCTTCGCGCGCCAAAATCAATGGCATCACTCGAGTATTGATCAACTGGTCTCGTTGCAGCGAAACATTCCGCGTCATAGTTTCGCCGGCAGCCAACAAGATTGCGTCTAAGTTACCGCCAGCGTTGATTTCATCTTGAATGGTCTTGATCTTGGCAGCTAAGTTTGCCATTTCTTGTTTGAGGTTGATCAGCTTGGCATCATGAACGGCTTGATGCTCGGCGGGCAAGTTGACGCTTTCATTTCCTCGCCAGAACAGCGGGGCATCGGTCTGGAATTTTTTGTACTCTTCCTGCAACGCTTCCAGTTTTTTCATGTGCACCTCTTGTGCTTGATAGAACAAGTCCTTGATTTCTCCGCTAGTATCTTTATAGGTCTCCTGCAAGAACTTTTGGTATTGCCGGAGAATGGCCGTGACAACTCGTTCACAATCGTCCGGGTGACCGCTTCGAAATTTTATGTCGAAGACGTCGCTTCCATCTTCAACGGAAACAACTTCAAGGTTGCGAATCATTTTGCTCACGACTTCCGTCTGATCTTCTTTGAAGATGCTCAGATCTTTCAGGCCGTGATTATCGAAGGCTTGGGCGACGATTTTGGGGCTGGTGATAATGATGGGGTGTTTCGATTCGCCTCCGCTGGCATAGTCCATACCAAATTCGCCAAAGTTGCCCATGACGGGAGGCTTTTTGGTTTCGATTAGGACTCGAGCGGTGGATTCGTACACCGGATCGGCTTGCAGCAGGTAGATATAGCCGAGTCCCAGGCCGAGGATCAGGCCCAGGATCAGCAGCCACTTGCGTCTGGCGACAATGCCCCACACATCCACTCCGCCTCCGGCCATTTGCATCAGGTCGAAATCGGAGTTGTTGGAGGGGCTGAGTTGGTTGTTGGTGTTGGGAGATTCAATCAAGGTGGACATGGGTTAACTCCGTTTTTATAGAGAGCGCTGCGCTGCTAGTTCGCTGCGCTTCGAGAACGCTGCGCTGACAGTTCGCTGCGCTGCTAGTTGCTAGTGGGTTTCCGTAGTGGTAGTTGGCATCTGTTCTGTTAGCGAAGCGATCTGTAAGCGAAGCGTTCTAGTAACTCGAAGCGCAGCGTTCTCTCATCGCTGCGTTCTACTAACTCGAATTCCTCTTCTTAAGGGCGCCGATCATGGCGGCAATTTCTTTGGCTTCTTCGATCCAGGTCAGGCCTTTGGTCTTTTCGATGTATTCCGCTTCAATGCCAATGTAGATCTGAGTGATCAGTTCACCGCACGAACCTTTCGCGATCGAAAGAAACCGTGAAAACTCTTTCTTTGAGTCTCGCTCGCATCCTTCCGCAATATTGGATGCGATGGACAAACCGCTGCGAGTA
>JAGQOZ010000192.1 GCA_020426955.1 Planctomycetales bacterium | reverse complement strand
CAAGCAACGCCATTTTCGGTTCATAAGCGAACAGCGGAGGCGACTTCGGTTGGTCGCATGACGATCATCGCGGTTGCGAACCTGCCAGTCTCTTTGTTTGGCAAAGGATCCGCTCTCAGACGAGTGCTTTTCAGTCACAATGTCATCACAATACGAATTCAATATCCTTGCTGGCGGCCAGCCAACCACCTCGGTCACCAAGCGATCGCATAGGTAACTTCTAACCTATCGGAACGTCAGATTGGTAATCAATTCGAATCTGGCATGTGTATTGCGTTCGAGTGTTTCGAAAAAGGAGCGAACAATGCGACATTCAACGTATCAGACGCTCAGGGACCTCCTGGAAACGCGTCTACGGTCAGCCAAAATGATACACACAAAGCTTCAACGCGAAGCAGCCACAAACATTGCGCGATGTGAGCACGTAGATAACCCTGGCACAGCGTCCTCAGCCGAACAGAGACCGGAACAACTGCAAACCAATAGGGAAGCAAAAGATAATGAATAGTAACGTACCGCCGAAACTGATCGAGCGTCTTGAGGAACTCGTCGATGCAAGTTTTTCCGGCCGGGATGAATTGTATGCCGCCGCGAAGACGTTAGATGATCACCGTAGGAGCAATGTCTGCAAACAACTTGCGGACCATCTTGCCAGTCATGCCATCGAATTACAACAGTTGCTGTCGGTGAACGGCAAGGAACCACCGCAACCACTTAACATGTTCTCAATCGCCGAAGTTTTTTTCCAGCTTGCGATGAATCGCAACGGAGAGTCTGAAGTGCTGCGGTTTGCTGAACGGTGCGAACGGACTGTGAAGGAACGATTCGAAGCGGTCATTGACATTGCTCCCAAAGGCGACACTTCCGCGATCTTGCAACGACAGCGAGACGACATCGAGTTCGGTGAGCAAGTGTTGCAATCGATGCAAGACCCGCCAAAAACACAATCGCCAAACGAATAGGAAATCGAAGACGTGCGTCCCATCTTTACCGTATTTGTGTTTTGCAGTTCCATTTTGCTCTGGGGCGATGCGTCGCTTGCGCAGGCCCCATCACTGAATCAAGAGCCTGCCGAAACGACGGCTGAGAAAGAAAAGCCCGAGGCCCCGACCAAGGTAGATGTCGAACCGATCGCTCGTGACGAACAGATCGAGACGCGGTTGTCAGAAATTCTCACCGCGACCGAGTGGTTCGCAGGTCCAAGCGTCGATGTCAAAGATGGCGTAGTGTTTCTGCGAGGCGAGGCGTTGAAGGATGATTATCGAAGTTGGGCAACGGACCTAGCACAAAACACGCAGGACGTTGCGGCTGTCGTAAACCGCATGACGGTCAGGCAGCGTCCAATCTGGGACATGTCGCCGGCTCTAGCCGAACTCAAGACGCTAACTGCTTCGGCCGTACAGATGATTCCGCTCTTAATCTTTGGTGGCATCGTCATCGGCCTCACCGTTTTTCTCGCCGGCGGCGCAAGAAAACTTGCGAATTGGGTATTTCAAAAGCGGATCGCGAATCCGTTACTACGAAGTGTCGTTGCCAAATCGATGATGTTGCCAGTTTTGCTACTAGGTATCTACATCGTGTTGCGAGTCTCCGGGCTGACGCAACTCGCGCTGACGGTGCTTGGTGGTACGGGTATCGCCGGATTGATTCTGGGTATCGCGTTTCGCGATATTGCGGAAAACTTCCTCGCCAGCATTCTTATCAGCGTACAGAATCCCTTTCGAGCCGGTGATCTGGTAGTGGTGAACGAGTTCCTTGGCTACGTACAACGAGTCTCAACGCGAGGCACATTGCTGATGACTCTTGACGGTAACCATGTCATGGTGCCAAACGCAATCATTTACAAGTCTGTCGTAACAAACCTTTCCGCCAATCCGAATCGACGCGTCGAATTCGTTGTGGGGATCGGGTACGACGATTCAGTTACGAAAGCACAGAAAATTGTGAAGCGTGTCCTCGATGAGCATCCGCACGTTTTAGCCGACCCAGAATCACGAGTCATCTTGGACGAACTCGGCGCGTCAACCGTCAACTTGCGTGTCTACGTCTGGATGGATGCCGCCAAGCATAGCCCTGATACAACTCGATCATCCGTCATGCGAATAGTGAAACAGTCGCTATTGCGAGAAGGCATTTCGCTTCCGGACGAAGCACGCGAAGTTATTTTCCCGAACCAAGTCCCCGTGCGAATGATTGCCGATACGGAATCTCCGACCAAAAACGGCTTGAATCGCGAAGAACAAACTCTTCGCGAAGAGCCATTGTCGCCAATTGTCCATGAGGAGCAAGAAGAAGTTCTCTCGCCGGGAGAAGGCATCTCGAACGAAGCGGACGAAATTCAGCGGCAAGCCGAACGATCATGGTCGCCGGAGGAAGGCACGAATTTGCTCGCCGAAGAAAACGCTGATCTCGAACCAGCTTCGACTGAAAGCGAATTCAATACTTGAGATCGCAATGTGGTCGTGAATGAAGCCAGGAGTCCTCATTCGCCACAATACTTCGGGAGTCGCAGCCTTCTCGCAACCTTTTCCACGACCGAAATCACTTCGAAAGGAAAATGCAACGACGACCAAGCCAGTCAAACGAATCCGATTCCGTTGCCAACGGGCGATCCAATCGCACCCGAAACACCACAGTCCCCGAATCCATCACTAGGTCCGGACGAGTCCTCGTTTCCAAGAGCGAGCGTGCTGGTTGCCTGTCGACCACGGCGATCGACTGCCGAGCAACCGTACGGCGTAGAGTTGCCAATCTACATGTAACGCCATATTTCGGAATAAACTTTGCACTGAATACTGTCTGCACCTCCAGCAGCAATTAATACTGAAAGGAACAATGATGCCTGCCTATTTGATAAGTCGCACCAACGTCGAGGCCTTGGATACGGTCATTTTTTCGGCCGGACCTAAAGAGAGAGAGGAAGCAGTCGCAGTCTTCACTGATCCGAAATCAGCGGATGCGTTTATGCAGGATGCGGGGTGGGCCAAGGACTATACAGTGGCAACGGTTGAACCAATTCCCTTTCTGCGTTGGCTCATTCAGGTCCACGACGAAGGCGTCCAACACATTGTGGTCGATCCGAGTTTTTCCGAACAACAAGCCGGCAAAAGATTAAACACGCTCAGCGTCAAAGCTCATCTCGAACACGCCGGAAAGCACATTGTGGACGTAGCTCGGCCAGATTTTTAACTCCGATCATTGCGAGCGAGGTGTAGCTAACATTTGACGAACCTTAGAAGGAGACGATTATGACCACACAACACTCACCAGCGACCGGCGATATGTACCGGTGCGAAAAGTGCGAAATGGAAATTCACGTCACCAGGGGCTGCAAGTGCGAAGAGGGCTGTGCGAGCTTTCAGTGCTGCGGCCAGGCGATGAAGAACATTACCGAACCAGCGGTGCAGAATCCGTAATCCACGATAACCGATCACGCGGTTGAGTC
Organism: Planctomycetales bacterium; assembly: GCA_020426955.1. Taxonomy (GTDB): domain Bacteria; phylum Planctomycetota; class Planctomycetia; order Pirellulales; family Pirellulaceae; genus JAGQOZ01. The sequence goes on along the minus strand of JAGQOZ010000192.1, from coordinate 6,483 downwards.
CCGTGAACTGAGTTTCTCTGGGCAGAGAAGATGAATTCTCACAAGAGAATTCTAAATCCACATTTCCCCAACATGAAAAAGGAAAATTAACATGGCACTTGAAACAAAATCAACTCTCAATGACAAAACCGTCGACAAACTCCAGCGGCTAGTTCAGTGCAATATCGACTCGAAAGATGGCTTCCGCGAAGCGGCGGAAGAAATCGATGACAACCGTGTTGCAACTCTGTTTCGCGAGCTTGCCGATCAGCGATCCAAATTGGCGACGGAGCTTCAGTCGCATGTTGCCTGGAATGGCAAGCGGCCGGAAAATGACGGCTCGTTCGCAGCTAGTGTTCACCGCACGTGGATCGATTTGCGTGCAAAGCTCAACGGCGGTGATCCATACGTTATCCTCATCGAAGCAGAACGCGGCGAGGACCACATCAAGCATGCGTACGAAGACGTTCTCAAGGAGACAGCCGGAAGCGCTGTGAACGACGTGCTGATAGCGCAGTACGGCGTCGTAAAAGCGGGCCACGATCAGGTTCGTGACCTACGCGATGCCTACAAGAATAAAGCCTAGGCGAATCTTGCCATTTCGTTTAGTGTCTTCGTCCGCAGGTTAACTGCTTTCGGAAACCGTTAAACTGTCTGTGTCGCGGCAACTGGTTTCCTTCTTGATGACTCTACTAAGTGTTTTAGGGCGGTTGCCATTTGTCGCTGTTCGCGTTGTCACCTATTCGGAATCAATGCCTAAAGTAGTGATGCTGATGAGTGACCTCGAAACAAAACAAGCGAAATGCCATCCAGTTTTTTCGCCTGGAATCCAATTCACTAACTGGGGCGAAGGTCTCAGAATTGGCAATGGCTACTCGAAAAAACCACCTCACCTCGAAGACCGACTGTCGTTGCTTCGAAAACGGCTCAGAACACCATTCATGGCAGGGTGCTGTCAAGAAGCCCCATTAGATGCGCGGTCGGTCACAAGTCCCTTGCGAATCCGTTTGCCCATGTCAAGCGTGATTGGCCGAGCTCGCTGACTGGAATTGGTCGGTAACTGCTTACCAAACTCTAGCAGCGTTCGCGTGCGTTCTGCGAATGGCGTCAATCGTCAATTGCGATAGACTTCAAGAGCGGTTTTGATCACGTCGAACAGTTCGTCCTTCGTCCGCGGTTCAAATCTTTCTTGGTGCATTACGACCGGTTCGCTCGGGTTGGCGATTGGAACGCATCCTCGTCATTTTCGCCCGGTTGACTGTCTCCCATCACGTTCGGAGCGTCTAGATGGCATGCTGCGCCATAGAGGTCGCAGCATGCGGCATTCTCTACATTGTTTTACCGCAGCTCTTTTGCCGATCGGAGAACAAACGCACCGCATAGACGTGTAGTCATTTTCCGAAGTCCTTATTCGCTCCGTTTTATCCTTCTATCAGGCTACGCGACAAATGACGGCCAATAATACAGCTATTTGCTTTTGTTCGCGCCGGCGGGGCCGCAAAGCAATCAGCTGCGCAGTCGTCGGGTTAAACCGAGCATTCCGATCAGCAGCAAGAGTGCCGACGAGGGTTCGGGAATTGGAACGGTGGTGATATCACGGATCAGGTCGCCGCTGCCGATCTGACCGATGGCCGTAGCGCCACCAGTGCTTAGATCAACCGTGTAGAGGTGCGAATTCGGCCCGGTCTGGAAGCTGGCGAAAGCCGTTCCCGTTTCGCCAGATATGTCGAATCCGAGTTCGTTGGTAAGGTTACCGGCGAGGCCCAAGCTTCCAATGGTTTCCAGCGTTCCCGCGTTGTTCGCGACGGTCGTCAAAATACCTAGCGAAGCGTCGATGCCGTACTGCTGAGTGCTGCTCGCACCCGCAACATTCGAATCGTACGCGATTCCGGCGATGTTGGGATCGACACCTTCATTCGCGTCGCCTGCGGCATAAAAGACGTCGGTCTTTTCGACGGGAGATAGGTATTGGCCATCTGCTCCGCCGATTACTCGGTTGTCATTCGTATCAGAAATGATCCGAGCGAAAGCGCCTTCCATGAAGGCAGGGTTAAAGTCGAACGCCATGCTCGTTCCGACGAGAGTAGGGTCAAGCGTGTTCAACAATGTTGCGCTGAAATCGGTACCCGATGTGCTGTTGAGCTGATAAACATTATTGAGAGTTCCGAGCAGCAGCACATTTCCCGTCGCTGGCTGATAATCCATGGCAGTGAGAATGTCATTCGTTTCCAGGCCCGTTACCGCGCCTCCGCCAATCGTGTTGCCAGGTGCTGAGCTATCGAAAACCGAGATCCAATTCTGTGTGGTGAGGCCAAATAAGCGTTCCGCAGATGCTTTGTTCGACTGTGCGAACAGCAACGCGATCACAACGAAAAGAGTGAAACGGAAAATCTTCATAGATGCAGGTCCTTCAATTGGTTAAAGCGAATTACAAATTACTAGTGTTCGTCGAGACCGACGGCGTATCAACGTCGTCGACATTCTTCAAGTTAGTCACGATGCACTGTAACTAACTATTATCCAATGCCCGATAAGACGTCGGGAGAAAAGTGGCGAACGACGCAACTGACTACCGTCGAAACTGCCGAATCGCAAAACGCGTGCCGTTGAAGCGTTTTCTAAGGAGCACATGCATTAGCTCACACCAGAACTTCCTCACTTATTTAAGGCGAAAAGCCGTGAGCGGATGCGTTTGCCTTGACCATTAAATCGGTACCTTCCAAATTTCTGTACGGTCGAACAAGGTTTAACCGGTTGTTGATCGACCACTTTGTATGTCAGGCTGCCGAACGGGTCGATGAGGCACTGCTGAAATGGTCCTGACAAGAATCGATCTCCTGATTCGCGATTGCAACGTTCCTCGGTACTACCGTGGAATGCGCCCCAAGCAAATCGGCTTGCGCGAATTCTCGTCTTCCATTGCCCTCACATAACTGGTCGTGTGGCTGCCAACTTAGATGCTCGGTGACCTGCAGAATCCAGACACAACGTAACATTCGGTTGGTTTGACTGCGGTTCGAACAATGGCACGGTTTCTGCTTTCGTGGCTGCCAATCGCATTCCATTCCCTCAGACAGGAGAATCGACATGTTAGGTTGGGCAGTGACGTTTCTGGTTATCGCATTGATCGCAGCATTCCTCGGCTTTGGTGGCGCTGCCGGAACGGCCGCGTGGGCCGCCAAAGTTTGCTTCGTCGTCTTCCTGATCATGTTTGTGGCAAGCCTGATCATGGGCCGCCGCACTCCAGTCTCGTAGAAGCAGTCCCAGCGAGGTCGTCGGAGAGAGGGAAATGGCGTGTTGCCAGCAAGGACACAATCCAAGCTGTGACCACCATACAAACCAAACGAGATGCGGCAGTGTGAATTGGCTGCAGGTCTCTGATCTTTTAATGCCACAAACAATTGGAGAAACGATGAGCGACGAGAACGACAAGATTTTGGACGATCCGGCGAACCGAGTTGTCTGTACGTTTGATAATCGCCAACAGGCAGAAGACGCGAAAGCAGCGCTCGCCGACTTCGGGATATCCGGACATCGGATTCGTGTCCTTAACGGCGAAGACGGCGCTGACGAAGTGGATACGTCCGCCAAGTGGTTTGCCGATACGGACAAAGAAATCAAAAAGTACACTCGTGAACTGCACGCCGGAAACACGGTGATCTCGATTCCGGTCAAAGATTGTGACTGTCGCGAGGAAGTGAATCGCATCGTGCAGAATTTCGATGCTCGGCACATCACACACTTCGGCGAATGGATCACTGAAGTAATGGGTTAGGACCATTATTCGTCTGGAACCCCCAACGCGAAAGGGTCAAAGTTACATTTCTTAACGGCCCGAAGCGTCAGTTTGAAGTTACGCCTATTCCTAGCCCGGCACGTAAGTGAGGGGAGAATTGAATGCTTCTGTGGACCCTCGCTGACGCCCTTCGCTGACGCTTAGGGCTAGAATATTCCGCCGAGAAACGCGAATACGCAACTTCAAACGCGTCAGCGAGGGGAACAATGAATGTTTCTGTGGTCGCTCGCTGATGCGTCGGGCTAAGAAATTACGCCGAAAAAATCAGACTTGCGACTTCCGAACGCGTAAGCGAGCCGAACTAGATTCGCGATTGTGCATTAAGCTATTGTGTCGCGTGTGCGAAGGACAAAAGCCGAATCCACGCTTTCGCATAAGTTTTTGATAGCGATCGCCGGACCAGCGAATCGAAATGTGCATCAATGACCAATGAGCCTTATCACGCAATCGCTCTCTCTGCCGGACTTGGGCTATTGGTTGGTCTGCAACGCGAATGGAAAGACAAACAGATCGCGGGCATTCGTACGTTCCCGTTGGTCACTCTGTTAGGAACACTTGCGGCAATCATCAGCGGTCCGGAATCTTATTGGGTTGTTGCGGCGGGATTGCTTTCGATCGCCGGCCTCTTGCTGATAGCCAATGTCGCGAAAGTTAAAGCGGAACACTTCGACCCCGGCATGACAACCGAAGCGGCGGCGCTGCTGATGTTCCTTGTCGGAGCAGCGGTCGGCTACAACTGGACAGGACCGGCCATCGTCACGACCGGCATTGTGGCAGTCCTGTTGCATTGGAAGGAGCCACTTCATGGGTTTGTGGATCGGATTGGCGAAAAGGATTTCAAGGGGCTGATTCATCTGGTTCTGATCGCGTTTGTCATTCTGCCAATGCTTCCTAACGAAACGTTTGGTCCGTATGACGTGCTGAATCCGTACAAGATTTGGCGAATGGTGGTCCTAATCGTTGGCATCAGCATGGCTGCCTACGTCGCCTACAAAGTTCTTGGCGCTCGTGTTGGTTCGATCTTAGGTGGAGTGCTCGGCGGCTTGATCTCCAGCACGGCCACGACCGTCAGCTACGCTCGCCAATCCAAGTCCGACGTCGATTCCAGCGTAATGGCGGCGTTCGTAATCACGATCGCATCGACAATTGTCAACGTGAGAGTGCTCTTCGAAATCGGAGTCGTAGCCCCGGAATTGCTACTCTACGCCGCTGTCCCGTTGTGCGTGATGCTGTTGGTGATGACCGTTGAATGCCTTGTGCTGTTCGTTCCGCTTCGAAAGCAAGAGACAAAAGCACCCGATCACGATAATCCGGCGCAACTCAAACCCGCGATCATTTTCGGTGCCCTCTACGCCGTTATTCTGTTTGTCGTAGCAGCAGCGAAACAGCATTTCGGAAACCAGGCACTCTATGGAGTCGCTACAATCTCAGGTTTAACGGACGTCGATGCGATCACCCTTTCTACAGCCAAACTCTTCAGCGATGGCCGAGTCGATGCTTCCACTGCGTGGCGTGTGATCTTGATTGCGACGATGTCGAATCTTGTTTTCAAGACCGGAGCGGTCGCGATTCTGGGTAACCGAAAATTATTCGCCTACACGTCTGTGTTATTCGGAATAGCGCTAGTCACCGGCATTTTGCTGCTCTTGTTCTGTCCCGAATTCGAGCTGACCGTACCGACGGCAATGTCCCCTGGTGCCGAAACGCAATCAGGAACCTAAACGAAAGACAAACGTGAAAGCCTCAGACCTATTCGTTACGTCATTCAAGAACGAAGGCGTGGAATGCAATTTCGGAATTCCCGGCGAAGAGAATCTTGAACTGCTGGATTCCCTTTCGCGCAGCTCGATCAAGCTGGTTCTCCGTTGGTCTCCACTCGTCCAAGTCGCGAGTGGTCGAACCATCCAATGAAACGTTCGAACGCCGATGCAAATGATAATCGCTTTGCAGTCGTTAGTCCTTCGCATCGAAGCGCCGATGCAACGAACGACGATGCAACGAACGACGATGCCACCCAAACCGTTAGAGTAAACATCCCTCTGCACATGCGCTAGAACGGCGGAGGCAACGCCGTTAGCCCGAGAGTCGACCGCCGCCCTGAAGGCGGCGTCTCCGCAGCTGCTACCCGATCAGTGTTTGGCATGGCAACCTCCTGCTTGACCCCAATTGACACGCGGAGGTGCTGTTGCTGAGTGCGGCCGGATCGCGGCGCTTGTAGCCCATCAGCCAATCGCTTCCGCGTGCGTTGGAAGAGGCGAAAGAGCTCGGGCAAACAAGCATCTCTTCCGTATCGATGCGTTTTCGAAATCACCGAAGTTGCGATTGGTGTAAAACTTACTTCGCGAGAATGGACCAGGACGCGAATTGGTTAACTTGGATGCCGTCTGCGAAAGCCTCCGAATGACAAACTTACAATGACGAACGCTTCCGACGCCTTCACTGGCTGAAACGTAACAGAGTCGCTAGAAACCGGCATTGAAAACAAAAGCATTTCCGTCATAACGAACTGGTCGCTGGAGCGAATTCATACGGTACCGCCTGAAGTATGCCGCGACGCTTGTTTGTCTGATTGGCAAGCCAGTAACATTTGCTGCGGCGCGACGGCCGACGGATTCATTTCACGGTCGTCGTTTCATCCGATCACATCGGCCATTGTTCCCTCCAGAGGAGTGTATTGATCAGTCTCGGAGGACGAAAGCGGTGTTGGT
>JAGQOZ010000191.1 GCA_020426955.1 Planctomycetales bacterium | reverse complement strand
GATCAGCCGAGGGATTTCACCCAGATCCAATACTGACGCTTGGTCCCAGCGGCATTCCAGGATCAATAGTTCTCGGCCCGTCGCCATATTTCTTCCCAGAGACCTGGCATCAAGGGAATCTCAAGGATTCAGCTGAATCCCATGACGCTTTTGGATCGGCTTTAGCAGTCGGTGACTTCAATAACGACCAAATTGACGATCTGGCGATTGGAATCCCCGGCGAAGATATCGGTTGGAAAGGAAACATTAGGGATGCCGGAGCCGTGAGTGTTGTTTACGGCACCTCCGATGGGTTGTCGGCGGAAGACAACCAAGTCTTCTATCAGTCTTACGTTGGGAAGGCAGAAAGCGGCGACCAATTCGGAGCGAGCTTGGCAGTCGGCGATTTCGACAATGATGGAGCCGATGACCTAGTCGTTGGTGTACCGTACGAAGACCTTGGATCGGTAGTCGATGCCGGAGCTGTACACGTGATCTATGGTACAACGGACGTCGGGTTGACAACGAACGGAAGTCAAACGTGGCATCAGAATTCTGCTTACATCAATGGGACGGCGGGCAAAGATGACCGGTTCGGATTCGCAATTGCGACAGGCGATTTCGATAATGATGGCCGAGATGATCTTGCACTGGGTGTGCCAGGTGATGATGGTGTAAATGTCATCTACGGTCGCTCTAACTACTCAGGACTAACTGCCAGTAGAGACGCGTTCTTCTCAGGCTACGGCGGTGATACTTTGACGTCCGGTGACTTCGATGCCGATGGATACGATGACTTAGCAATTGGCGATCCGACTGCACAAGTCAGTCCATCCGTCTACGGTAGTGATGACGTGCCTTTTGGGCTTCATCCTTTCGATGAAGGCACAGTTCACGTGCTATACGGATCTGGGCCTAGAGGAAGGGGCTTCACTGGCGGGCTAGCAAAAAGCAGTCACCAAGAATTGAACCTAGGCTCAAAAAGTTCGCACGAAAACAGCGGGAATCTGTATGGAAACGCGTTGGTCGCGGGAGACTTTAACGGCGATGGGATGGACGATCTTGCTATTCATGCGCCAGGAAAGAACTGTGGCGGCGCAGCACATGTCGTTTACGGCCGTGCAATCGGAATACTTGATCATGTAAGACATCCGATTGGGCTCAGTCCAATATTGGACAGCCAATGGTGGAATCAGGATTCGAATAAAAACGGTCATCACATTGCTGACCACGTGGATGATTCGGACTGCATCTATGTAAACAAACCAGTTCCTAAGTAATTTTGGTCTATCAGCGAAAGCAAAATTTGCTCGACGCGATCCGGATTTCGTCGAGCTTTTCTTGCGCGCTGTTTACGATGAGCGTTGCGGCCACGAGCTGATTGAAATTCTCAGTTTTCACGAATCCATGATGGCTTTCCGATCCCTTCTTCGCACGTATTGATGAGGCCCAAGCAACTTCGTTTTGGCCGATTCAAACAAAGAGGAGAACTTGAAATGTCTACGAAGAAAACGAAATTCAGTTTGCAGCGACTTGAAGACCGTCAGTTGATGACCGGTGATCTGGGACTCGATGTTGCGAATACCGCCGCTCAGGATCCAACGGAAGTGCGGGCCGTCCAATCAGCGGACGCCACGCTATCGGACGCTCCACTGTCGATCAACGTTGCCTCTCGCGGTGGTGCGGTAGATGGGCGCGGAACAGTCGTTGCGGAACCGTCAGAACGTCTCGGAAGACTAAGGGCCGATGGCAGTTCCGCGACACCGTCGTTGGAAAGAGAGACGGCGTACTTCAGTGGGCATCAATTCGGAACTCCGAATCCCGACGACGTTCCGGATGGTCCACCTGATAACCCGCACGATCCACCGAAGCTGAAGCCAGTCGACGTTGTCGCGTTGATGGCATCCGGTGACCAGCGGTTGAATTCGGCTGCAGAGATGCGTGACATACAACAAGATTCGGAAATACGCGGTGCGTCGGGAACCAGTTGGACACCAAATCCAGACGCCGTGCCGGACGACCCTAAGGGACCTCCAGGAGGTAGCCCGGTCGACCCGGTACTCGCTGGAGACACGATGATCGTTGATCGTTTCACTCTAGGCGAGTCAGCAAACTCTACTGACGGCATCAACGGAGTACTCGTCGGGGACACTCCGATAATTGTTGATACCAACACCGTGGTCGAAATTGATCTAGCCGAACTCGAAGAACTTGCCGAAGGAATCCAGGAAATTGAGGAAGGAATCATCGATGCTCAGCTACCAGGCTACGGCCAGGACACGACTCTCGGCGAGCTAGTTGGTGGAATTGGAGGTGCAATAGTTGGTGGATACCTCGGAATGCAGGGTGGTGCGGCAGCCGGTTTTCTCGGTTCGGGCCTCAATCCCTTCGGTGCGATCGCTGGAGGTATCACCGGGGGAATGTCTGGTGCTGGCATGGGCTGGGGCATGGGAAAGGATATCGGAGGATATTTTGACCCACCTGGAGCTCATCCAGGTAATGGTGATGGTGACGGCACTGGTAACCAAACAGGTAACGGCGACAGCAACGGAGGTGGCACCGGTCACGGTCACGGTAGCGGAACTGGGGCAGGAAACGGACAAGGTGATGGTAACGGTGATGGCAACGGTGACGCGAATGGCCATGGCACGGAGACAGGAGATGGCGACGGCAACGGGGATGGCGATGGCGATGGAACCGGAGCGGGCACTGATGGCAGTGGCGACTCCGACAGCAACGGAACGGATGACTCCGGCGATGACGACGACAAGGACGGAAAGCCAAAGCCACCGGACGTAGATCACGATTGGTCTTTAGGGAGCCTCATGAATTCGCTTGACCTGACTGAAATTGAGGGAATTCTCGAACAATCGATGATCGACGAAATCGCAAGTGTCGGAATCGAGATGCACTCGTAGGTCTTCGGTCTACAACGCGGCCGTATTTGATGCAAACGAACCGATGTTTTGAAGTCGGTTCGTTTTCTTATTCTCCACAAATGCCTCGAGATCGTTCACGCCGACGGAATTCTCGCGAGCAACGCGCTCTTGTGTTAACTAGTGACGAGGACGAATTTGGTTTCTGCAAATTCATGATGAGAAGTGCACAACCGAGATGCACGTAGACGGCTACATCTGCGCGTTTCCGACTTGCAATTCGATTTGCAAACATAAAAAATGGGAGGCCATGATAATGCGGTCCACGGCAACGTCGCTCAGAGGGATTATTGCGCATGATGAGTAAACGTCGATTTCATTTCGAGAATTTGGAAGTTCGTACCCTGTTGACTTGCGATTTCCCGATTGGCGATTTCGATTCGTCCGGGGTGTATGACACCGCCGACATAGATTTTCTGTCGAATGCCGTGCGAGCAAGAGATCATGGCTCCGATTTTGACTTGGACGAGAACGTTGTCGTCAATCGAGACGATCGCCTTTATTGGCTCCAAGAATGTGCGAAGACATCCTATGGTGATTCCGATTTGAATGGTGAATTCCATCCGGACGACTACTTGAACGGATGGAATGGCGACGTCTACGAAAACGGCCTACCGGCTTCTTGGGCCGATGGTGATTTCGATGGCGACGCCGACTTCGATCGGTTCGACGTGATCGAAGCTCTGCAAACAGGACTATTGGAAAACGAATCCCAGCTTGCAACGGCATCGCCCACCAACCCTACTCTGTGGCCATTGAGCGATGGCGGTGCTGAACATGATGGTCGCGTCTCACTCGAGTACGTTCGAGAAACCGGGGAGCTTCGTATTCACACTGACGATATTCATCTCACGGCAATTAGCATCGAATCAGCAAACGGGAATCTTGACTCGATCGGAACTAACAAGTTCGATGTGGCTACACCCAACGTTAAGTTCGTTGAGAATCATGGGCAGGAAATCTTCGTCAATGGCATTGTGATGCCTCCCGACTTGACAAAGGAGCAGGTCTTATCGGACATCTCCGTCATTGGCGCGATATGCACAGGACCAGAAGTTGTCGAAGGTGAAGTGGTTGATTCCTGCGTTGGCGCACCGCTGGGCGAAGTGGATCTTATCTACCGTGATTCAGCAGTCATTGATGTATCAGACGACGCGTATCACGAAGGTCAGCTAGAAAACCAATCGGAGAATTGGTTTCGTTGGAAAGCCGAAAAAAGGGGACGTCTCAACATTGGACTCATTGTTGACAATGACAACGTTGTAGTCGACTTAATTCGCGGCGGCGAGCTTCTGCAGCGAACCATAACGACTAGCCAAATGAAGCAGCTCAGCTGGGAAGTAATACCCGGTGAGACATACTTCATTCGGGCCACTCGCTTTGATTCTGGAGGGACGGCACCGACCTATGAATTGACGGTAAGTCAACAGCCAGACGGTCCCCGTGCGTACGTGCTAACCCAGAATGGGATCCGAAGCTACGACACCATCACACTGGAAGAATATCCGCAAGAGTTTATCGAAGTACCGCTAAGCCATCCGTCCGAGTCCGTCTACGATATCGAGATTGGGCCTACTGGTTTGCTCTACGTGATGCGATCGTTTGGTGGACGGTCACCGAGCCTTTTGGAAATCACTCCTGGTCACCCGGATGTACCAGCTCGCGAAATCTCCGTACCGAATTTCGGCCGTCAAGGCGAGCCCGGATTTGATGTGCTGTCAGACGGGACATTTATGATCGTCTCTCCTTGGGGTGAAGTTGTGCGATTCGATCGCGACGGACAGCAACTCACGGCTTTCGAGACTCAACAGTCCGGAATGAAAGATGCAACCGTCACGCGCAGTGGAGAAATCGTTTGGACTTCTCTGCCCGCCAATGGCTTTCGATCGCTGTTGTCGCCAACTTTCGATGGTGGTACATGGCACTACGAATACACCACGCCGGATCCGGGTTGTCGCCGATTCTGTCCGGAAATTAGCTCAAGACTTCTAAAAACCGGCACGGTAAACCACAACCGAACAATCAACTTGGAATTACCCGCCAATTTCGTGTTGGACGTCCAGGAAACGGCAGATGGGTCTTTGTTCTACGTTACCCAAGATGATTTATTTCGACTCGGCGCCCCCGGTACCTTGAGTGGGGATGCATCAGCTGGCGGCGCAGTGGCACTTGCCATTTCCAATGGCGAGTTTGACGTTCGAATTGCACCAGAACTCTCGCTAGACGACGAACCCACGTTGCTGCCAGATCGAGATCATGATGGCTTGGCCGATATATGGGAAGAAATGGGTGGAATAGATGTCGACGGTGACAACGTCGTAGACGTGCCACTGCCTGGTGCTGACCCTGACCACAAGGACATATATGTGGAAGTTGATGTCCTTACCGGATTTGGCCCTGCCGCGTCAGAACACTGCGCGAATGGATGTTCATTCACACCTACGAACACTGTTCTGGATAGAGTCATGCAGTCATTTGCCGATGTTCCGCGCGAATTGGTTTACAATCCGGACGAGACTGGCGGTATCAACCTACACATCATTATTGATTCGGATCAACCGATTCCGTCGCAGATTACGCTATCAGATGAAACAACAATCGACCTCAATCGCTTCCCAGAAGATCCCACCGAAGCCTGGCCGCTTTTCTACGAAGTTAAGAGTCAATTCGCCGGCACCCCCGTTGAACGAGCAAGTGGCAAAGCTGAGGCAATCTTCGAGGCACGCCAGATCTCATACCGGTATGCAATTTTCGGAAATGAACGCGGATCGCGCACTTTCGGCGAGTTAGCTGATGAACCCGGTCGAAATATGCTGTTAACGCTCGGCAACTGGGGGCCCGACGGTGGCGGTACTCCCGACCAGCAAGCTGCCATGTTCATGCATGCGTTGGGACATACGCTTGGACTTCAGCACGGCGGAGGTGACGGCATCAACTACAAGCCGAATCATCTGAGTGTGATGAACTTCTCGCATTTGCACGGTGAAACAGTGAACGGAGACAAGCTACTCGACTACTCACGCTATTCGTCAGATTTCCCTGGATACAAATTCGGCAATAGTGCGATCGACGAGTTGGCTGTTGTCGAAACAGCGGGAGCGGGCTTTCCATCCAATGTTAGTTTTTCAATTCCGGTTGATTATAATTCGTCATTCGAAGTCTCTGGCTCGTCTGGCATAGATTGGGATCAAGATGGTAACGTTGAAGCCGTTCAGGATTTGGCTGATCTAAATGGCCAGCGATTCGGCGAATTGGTGAGGAGTGACCGCGAATGGGGAGATAAATTAAAGATTTCGCTGGCTCAAATCCCAAACGTGTTCAACGCGCTAATTGAGGAAATTCCGTCGTCGCCAAGCGGCATCCCGGCTGATAATTGTCCGAGGCAGCGTACTCCATTTCTCGGTAGTGGCGACAAACGAGAGTGCAACGACTCGATTGACACATCGTCTTTGATCTCTGATTCCGTTTTGGCCGAAGATCTAGACATCGGTGTAGATACCGGCGTGTTGGGTATGGGTACACCGGTATTGGACACAGGCTGGTTTGAGTTTGACTTCGATGTTGCTGGGATCGTAGAGGTAGTCGTAGAGGTCATCGTCGGATCGGCGAGCGATCTTTTGGTGAATTTCTACGGAGAAGACCGGATCACCGACAATCAGAGTATGCCACTGACGGTGAGTAGCGCGAGCACTGACCAGAAGCATAAATTCGTGTTCGACTATGATCCGTCTACTAAGAATAGCACCGAGTTCATGCATATTGGCCCAAACGATCCTGGCACGTTCGTACCGACGGGTTACCGACTAAGTGTTGAAGAGCCTCGTGCGCCGGAAGAATTCGAGTGGACCGGATCACAATGCTCGGCGTCTGGTGACTGCCGGTGGCATCATCCAAACAATTGGAAGACGAAGTTCGGCACGTCAGACATATCTCCCGAAGTTGGTGCCGACATCGTGTTTCCACCGACGTCGGAACAGGTCGCAATTGATTTATATGGACTGAGAACGATTGTTGGCGACATGATATTTGACGGGGACTACAGGTTCTACAACAGTCGAGATGAATCGGTGAGTACGATTATCGTTCAGGGCGATGGTATTCACGTATCCGCCGGGCAGCTAGTCGAATTTGGCGTTCCCATCGAAAACGGCAATGAGTTAACTCAGTCCGGCGATGGACTTGTCGTCGTGAATGCACCTGCTGGAACGTGGCACGTAAGTGGAAATGGGGTTCTGGCCGGCAGTGGACCATTTAAAGATGTCACAGTCGGCCAGAACGCAACGTTGTCGCCCGGACCCGTAAGCTTTGGCCAACACTTAACCGGAGAGATGACGATCAATGATACGTTGGATATCTCCGGTACGATACAATTGGATGTTGTTACAAAAAGCTCAATGGACGTCATTCGCGTTTTCGATGCTTTTTTGGAAGGCGCGCGGATCGAATTTCGACACAAGGCGATTGGCTATGGTGGAGAGACGGAGCAGTTTCTGTTTGCAGATTTCGTCGACGGCGAATTCGTCGGATTGAACGGACACCAAGGAGGTGGATTCTACGTTGAAGGTATCCGTCGTCCTGTGAACACCGACTTTTTCGAACTAGAGTATTACCAACACGTACCAGGGGATAGCAATCTTGATCGAGAGTTCAATTCGGCCGATTTCGTGACCGTATTTCAAGCTGCTAAGTATGAAAACAACATCGTCGGCGATTCAACCTGGGAAGAAGGTGATTGGAATGGTGATGGTGACTTCGACTCCAGCGATCTTGTCCTAGCATTCCAAGGCGCGTTTTACGAGCAGGGCCCTTTGCTCGCAGCACCGGTTGTGTTCATACGGCGTCATGATGGCGACGAGCGAAATCGTCGGATCATACGACCAAAGATTCGATTAGCAGAACACGGCGACGCGGCTGCTGCGATCTTGGAAACTGAAGACGGTCGACGCCTATTCTAATGTACGTACAACACGAAATCCGACGGCCTTAATTTCGTCGGCCGGTGACGGAAAAAAAGGCATTGTGCATCTAACCTGCTCCGAAGGGGTTGGATAACCGCAACCTCGCGCAACGACGCGTTCTCCATCCATGAGATTCTCAATGCGTTTCAGACTAGCACCGTCTTTCGCGCGGTTCGCGCTGTCCAGAGTGTTAGTCCATTCCCATACGTTTCCCAGCATGTCGAATAGTCCAAATTCGTTGGGACGCAAGCCAGCAGCTGCACGTCGCCGACCAAATGCATCGCCATGCCAAGCATAATACTTCAGAAGTGTTGGATCGTTGCCAAAATGTCGTAGACCATGACCGCCTGCGCGACACGCGAATTCCCATTCAAATTCCGTTGGCAGTCGATAGCCATTTTTCTGCAAGTAATCCGGACTAAGTCCCATTCCTTCCTTAAAACGTCCGCGCGAATTGGGTTCGTAGCACATCGCAAGTCCCTCCTTTACACTCAACCAATTGCAAAACATTGCGGCGTGGTACCACTGACAATAGACGGGGCAATCGAAAACTTCCTTTGGGTTTGGCTTGTATATTGGGAACTCAGTTAAAAACTGATCGAAATCGGCGTTAGTGACTTCTCTAGTACTTACAGCAATGTTTCGATGGATTGTCCACTCACGTTGATCGACTTCTTTCGGGTTCTTGTATTCTATATCGTCGGGTAGACCGAATATGAATGGCTTGATGTGCACACATGAGAATGGAATGCCAATACTGTTAATAAACCATTGTCGATTATCGTTCGGTTGACCTGCCAACGAGGAAGTCACTTGCTTTAGGTCGTTCTTCATTCCCCACTTCTTCAAGACAAACTCGGCGGCGCCGTGAACTGCACAACTAGGATCCGATCTGAATCGGTCAACAACATAGCTCTTCCAAGCCTCACGCTCCGCCGGATATCGTTGCAAATCTACGCCGCCGAGCGACATCAAAAGTTTTGCTTCTAGTTCGGGAACGTGAATCGCGTCACAATAGTCAATCACAATTTGAGGATTTAAGGAAACCGTACTCAGATGGCCGATCAAAAAAGCGTGGACGTCATCCGGCAAATCAGCCAACTGTTTCGGTTCGATTGTGATCTTGCCTCTTAACAATGCTGATGTCGCAATAGCGATTGCAATGCGTTCGCTCGATATGACTTCTACATCATTCGGCCATTCTTCGAACGCTTCTGCTACCTGATTTTTTAGCGGGCTACGACGAAGATTGGAGAGCCCTTCTTCGATCAGTTCGAGCGGTGCTCGCCGGAATGACTCGCAAAACAAATAGGGATTTGTTAAACACCGTCGCATCCCGCAATCTTGAACCAGCAGCTTCTCTTCTTCGTAGGATGGCTCGTAGACTCGACCAGATACGTCCATTGCTTTTTCATTAGAATCTTCTCCCGTTTCGAGTCTGTCGACGATACTCGGAAGCAGAATCCAGTCTCGAATTGGAGCATCAGCCAATGATTGATCGATGAGTGCTACCGCGCAAATTGCGCGCAATCGCTTTTTGGCCGAAAGCGAGCTATCGGATGCCAACGTCCAAAGTCTTTCGGTGATCCAAGGGCAGTGCGTCTGCAACTCGGACGTAATCAAATAGAATTCTTGTAGATTAGCATCGACGAGATAGTTGATGAGTGACTCAGACTGAATTGAGTCGTCAGGCAGCAACGCCAGGCATGCACGCATGTGTCGATCAGGATCCGCTGCGTTGACGAATGCTAAACGTGAATTTAATATCCATCGATAACTATTTACATCGTCGAGATACTTTCGCGTGGCGTTGGTGTCGGAGGACAACAATGAGTCGAACGTATGTATCGCACGCTGATAGACGGCGACCCCGATTGCGGCAATCAATAGAGCGGCAATGCATCCGGCCAGGGCGGAAATAGCAGGGTTTCGGCAAATCCAACGCAATGTGCGGGTTGGCCAGCGAACTGGCCGTGCCCTAATCGGCTCGCCATTCAAGTAACGTTGAATTTCCTCGGCAACGGAGCCCGCATCTTGATATCGATCGGGCGGTTCCTTTTCCATGCACTTGAGGCAAATGACATCGAGGTCGTTCGAAATCGTGGCGTCAAGTTTCCTCG
>JAGQOZ010000190.1 GCA_020426955.1 Planctomycetales bacterium | reverse complement strand
AACTCGCGCGATGACCTACCGCAGTGGTTGGTCCAAGTCTTTGGAAAAAAGTCGAAGCGAATTGGAATCATCCGATTATCTTCGCACCGACAAGTCAGAACAGAGCCAAGGTTCTGAACTTTGGCGAATCAGCTTGCGACTGGGTGCGTTGAACGACATTGATTATGGCACGTTCGTGAACGACCTAAAAGAAACGGTCGAACCAATCATGTCGGCCTACCAGGTTCGCAGCGATCTGTTGCATAAGTTGGCGGAGCGGCACGGCGGTTCATTCCGAGGACAACGTATTTGGCTGGTGGGCTATCCTGCTCCGCCTGAAGAAGACGGAGATGAACCAACGGACGCATCAGATGATTCAGCAGAATTGCAAAACGAACAAACGGAACTTTTTGCCCATACTTTGTTCGAACTACTGCGTAATGCCGGCCTGAATGTAGCTCGGATGGGCCAGCAAGCTCGACCGATACAAGAATGGCAAGAGAAACTCGGTGTTGCCGATGGCGTGGTCTTGATTTCCGACGTGCAGCAGACGGCCGCCGAAGACTTAATCAAATTGAATCCATTGGTTTTGGACTCGCGTGCTCATCATTTTACACCCGGCAACCAAACGGCCAATCAGCGAGGTGCCAGTGTGTCGACCGTGTACACTGGGCTGGTGCCCATTGTCTATAAAGCGCAGCGAACCTTGTTGCAAAGCTTGATCGAAAGCACCGGCTGGGCGTTTGTCATGATTGCTGTGGTCATGATGTTCTTGCTGCGAAGCATCCGAGCCGGTCTGATTTCCATGATCCCCAACGTGTTTCCTGTGATTTGCATTTTTGGAACCATGGGTTGGTCGGGCATCTTGGTGGACATTGGCAGCATGATGACCGCTGGCGTGGCCATGGGCGTGGCCGTGGACGATACGATTCACTTTCTGACGTGGTTTCGTCGAGGGCTGGACAAAGGCTTGGATCGAATCGAATCGATCAAGTTGGCTTATCGTCGAGTGGCGATGTCGATGACACAAACCACGGCGATTGGTGGTCTGGGGCTGTCCATTTTTGCGTTTAGCACGTTCACTCCCACTCAGCGCTTTGGCATGTTGATGCTTTCGCTGTTGGCCGCCGCATTAGTAGGCGACTTAATTTTCTTGCCAGCACTGTTGGCCAGTCCGTTGGGACGAGTGTTCAAGGGTTCAGATAAAAAAAACAAGCTTGATTCCACCGGCCAACGTATCGAAGGGCGCCACGCCGCCGATGAATCCGTGCCGCGTCCGCACTCGCTACCGACTGGTTCCGTAAGACGCAATTGATGATTGCAAAGAAGGTCTTGACGAACCATGTCAGTTAGCATCATTCAAAGATTCGATTTCCCATTTGTTCTCGTTGCGGTTTGGGCATGGTACGTCGCTTCGTTCGCCAACGCCGAAGAATGGTCGTGGCAATCGCTTCCACCACTGCCGGATGCCATCGGCGTGGCCGGACCAATTGTCGGTTCGCACCGCGACACGCTCATTGTCGCAGGCGGAGCGAACTTTCCGTTGCCCGTCTGGCAAACCGAAAAACAATGGGTGGACCGAATTCATTTACTTCGAAAGGTCGGCGACCAGTGGCGGTGGAGCGACGGAGGAACGTTGCCGGCGGTTCGCGCTTACGGCGTGAACGTTTCTACTTCACGAGGCGTGCTGACACTCGGCGGTAGCGACGCCAACCAATTATATGCCGACATCTGGTTGCTGACGGTCCAAGAAAATCAAGTCACCATTACCACCATAGGCGAATTGCCGTTTCCCGCAGCACACGGAAACGCGGTGATTGCCGATGATTTTCTGTATTGGATGCCGGGGCAACGAGATACCACATTGGAATCCGCGTCCGCCGAACTTTATCGAACCAGCCTTTCCGATTTCCTGGCCGGAGGAAACTTGGGCGAATGGGAAGTGCTGCCGAATTGTCCAGGTGGTGCGCGAGCGTTCCAGTTGATGGTGACGCAACAAAATGATGAAACCACTGGCGTGTACGTGATCAGTGGACGTCGCCAAGCGGGTGAAGAAGTGGTTTTTCTGCAGGATACGTGGCTGTATCAACCGGATAACGGTAAGTGGATTCGCAAAGCGGATGCTCCGGCTTGCTGCATGGCAGGCGTGGCGTTTCCAGTTGCACAGCGACACATCTTTGTCACCAGCGGCGCAGACGGCAGTTTGTTTCACCAGACCAATGAACTGCAAGATCGTCATCCCGGTTTTCCCAAACGCGCGTTCCGGTATGACATTCGGGCAGACCGCTGGTCGGTTGCGGGTGAAACGCCGATGAATCAAGTCACCACAAGTGCCGTGCCCTTCGACAATGCGGTGATTGTGCCCAGCGGTGAAGTACGGCCTCGAGTGCGGACGGATCAAGTGTGGCGCATTTCAATTCCTTCAAATTCGTTGAAGTAGGTGAATCACATGACGCCGGAACGCCTGTGTGAACTGCGTGACACCTATCGAAGTGGTCTGTTGCAGGACGTCCTTCCGTTCTGGCTGCGTCACGCCGTGGATCATGAATTCGGCGGAATCATGACGTGCGTCGACGCCGATGGTTCAAATGTCGACACGGATAAAGGTATTTGGCAGCAAGGTCGTTTTGCGTGGCTGTTGGGCGAATTGATCAACCGCGTAGAACCGAACGAAATGTGGCGAACGATTGCGTTACAGACATTAGATTTTCTGCGCAAATTTGGCACCGATGCCACGGACGGTCGCATGTGGTTCCATGTCACTCGAGACGGTCGGCCGATTCGCAAGCGAAGATACGCCTTTTCAGAAAGCTTTGCCGCGATCGCTTTGGGCGAAGCCGCGCAGTTTACAGGTGACCCAGCGTTCGCTCGAAAAGCTTTAGACTGTTTCCAACAGTTTGTGCAACACAATCTGCATCCGCCGGCCGGATTGGCCAAGTTCACGGACGTCCGTCCGACTCGCGGCATTGGTTTTCCGATGATCACCATTGCCACTGCGCAAGAATTGCGTTCTTCCATCGGAATGCCCGACGCCGATGCTTGGATTGACCGCAGCATTCAGATGATTCGTCAGTATTTTGTGAAGCCGGAATTGCAATGCGTCATGGAAACCGTGGCGGCCGATGGTTCGATCCTAGATCACTTTGACGGTCGCACGCTCAACCCCGGCCACGCCATTGAAGGAGCGTGGTTTATTCTGGCCGAAGGCAAGTATCGGCAAGATGCGCGCCTGATTGATTTGGGCCTGCAGATGCTGGATTGGATGTGGGAAAAAGGCTGGGACCAAGAACACGGCGGGCTGCTGTACTTTGCTTCCTTAGATGGCAAGCCTGTGCAAGAATATTGGCACGAAATGAAATTTTGGTGGCCGCATAATGAATTGATCATCGCCACGTTGTTGGCATATCAACTCACTGGCGACGCCAAATATTTCGAACGTCACGCACTGGCACATCAATGGGCATACGACCACTTTCCTGATCCGGAACAGGGCGAATGGTTTGGTTACTTGCGGCGCGATGGTTCGCGCAGTTCGTCACTGAAAGGCAATCTCTGGAAAGGGCCGTTCCATTTGCCTCGCATGCAACTGATCTGCTGGCAGCTGTGTGACGAAATGTTGTCATCCACTGACCAGGACTCATCTAGCGCAAGAGACGGGGCACCTGCCTCCTAGTAGTGGATGAGATTACGAGTCCTTCACGCTCGGCACTCGCAGCAATTTCGCACCCGTCAATCTAAGTGGTACCGTCGTCGCAGACAGAATGTCGCAATCATTGTCCAAATGAAGTATCCCGTTGCTTCTGGAACAAACTTAGCACGAGGCCCTTGTTCGTAGCCGCCGTTCTGAAATGCCAGCACAAAGTCGGCCGAATCAAATCGACCGTCGCCGTTCCAATCTCCGTCTTGCCACGAAACGTCATGATCCACGGCGGCTTCGTACAAACCGCCTTGGAATACCAAGACGAAATCGGTCGAATCGAATTGGCCGTCTAGATTCGCGTCACCAAAGTAAGTGCGTTCCAGTTCATGGATCCAGATTTTGCGGTCGTTCGCATCAACCTGGCCGTCTTGATCCAGATCAAACGTCAGCAATCCATCGTTGGCCAGAATAGCCGCATCCAACAGATCAAGATCGAAGACGCTGCGTTGGCGGTCCTGGTCAAAGTCGCCAGGCAAATAATCGACGACCGTGCCGAAGACGGTCAGCGTTAACGGCGCACCTAAACTGGAGCCGGGCAGGCTGGAATTGTCCAGTGTAGGAATGTTCCAGGTGGTTTGAAACGAACCGGCCATCGACGTTGGCATTTTGACGACCAAATCCGCAAACGAACCAGGCGAAATCAATTCTTCAGGTAGCGCCAACCGGAATGCGGACGAATCCGTCGCAGTTGACAACAGTTCCAATTCGGCGGTCAAATCAACCGTTTCGCCCAGATTGAACACAGGCACGTTGCGAACGACCATGCCATCTTCTTCGTTTAACGCAAACGTGCCCAGATCCAACGACCATTGATTCACATCGTGGTCAGCCGAAAACGAAGCGTTGGATTTCGCCACCACGGTGTAATCGACTTCCAAATTCGCCACGGCGTTCGCGGCACCCGAACTGCTGCTGTGCACCACCAGCGAACTCGTTTTCCGGCCAATGGAATCGGCATTCAACACCAACGCGTGCCGATTGGCCGGATCGGTGGCCATGGCGGTGTCTTGCACGCTAAGCTGAGCGTTGCCAAAGCTGGCCGCCGTATAATCCAACTCGTCCGCGCCCAGCACGGTCGAGGCGGGCGCCACATTGGCGACATGCAATGTGCCTGTCACTGTTGCTTGTTGCACAATCCGACTGGGAACGTCCAGCCAAGCGTCCATCATGGCGGGCAGTTGATAGTCAACCACCACCGGCAAATGATCACTGGCTAATTCTAGCGCCGCCAACACTTGGCGGGGCGCGCCCGTACCGGAGCTAATGTTTTGGCTCATGCCATGCGAACCATTGTTCCCAAATGAACGATACGATTCGCGAACCGGAATTTGCGCTAGATTGGCCACGTGCGGACCAATGTAGCTGAGTCCTTCGCCATCCAGTAACGACGCCGTTACCAATTGAAAATCGAACCGATCGTTTACACCACCACCCGCTCGATTATCTCCTCCAGATCGAGTGGTCGATTGAGTATGCCACTGCCGAAACGTCGAATTGAAGTTCCAACGTCCCACTTGGTCTACCGGATCAAACGCTTGCGCAATCCCAGATTCCAGCAGCGTCTGAAAAGCCGGTTCGGCTGCATCGTAGACGTTTAAATCGCCCAGAAAGATGACATTGGCGTTCGCCCCCAGTAACTCCGCGTCCCGACGATTTGCCGTCGCTTCTACGGCGCGCCTAGCGGCGTCGGTTTCATTATTGTTCGCCTTGAAATGGCTGTTGTATAGATACAACGACGCCTCGTCGCTATCGTAGCCGATCGGCTGAAACTGAAACCGCAATGTTTGTCGAGCGTTCCCGTTGGACAAAACATTGCCAACCGTTTTTTCTTCGACCAATTCCACTGTGCCTGTATTGTAAATCACTGCCTGTGACAAGAACCCGGCACCTCGAACGGAATTGCGGGCGTAAACTCCTGGCCCGTACAACGCGTTGAGCATATCAACAATTTGCTGCGTATCAGCGGGCGTTTCTTGTTCTTGCACCGCCAGAATATCGATCGGTCGACGAATTCCGTTGACCGTTTCATTGCCGATGGCGGACAAAACCGTTTGCAGTTCGAGCTGAATCGTCGGCGTGGTATTGTAGCTGACGATGCGCAGCTGCCCGGTCGCCGGCGACGTCACTAACATTGCTGCTAGAAATGCAATGACAGTTGGCCATACCAACGTTCGCTTCCGAATTTTAATGCAATGCAACATGTGTGAGTTCGAATCTGCTCGCGACGTTCTGGTTAACATTCGGTTAATCGATAGCAAGTTTCGCGGTTAAGCACTGCGATTGTATCCAAACTTGTTACCGATGAAAAACCGAGGCGAAGATGGGTAGCCTTCACGGAAAACGAATTGTAATTGCCGGTGGCAGTGGCTTCCTGGGAATGTCCATGGCTAGGTACTTTGTCAACGAAGGTGCGAACGTGATCATATTGTCACGTTCGCCACCTAAGGTCCACAGTGACTGGCGTTGGGTGAATTGGGGCGGAAGATCATTAGGCGAATGGAAAGATGCTTTGCGTTCAGCAGATGCCGTCGTCAACTTGGCTGGTCGTTCGGTCAACTGCATTAAGACGCCCGATCATCAGGACGAAATTTTGCGTTCGCGAATCGAATCGACATCTGCCTTGGGACAAGCCATGCGCTCCATCGACCAGGCTCCGCCGGTGTGGGTCCAAATGAGCACCGCTCACATCTACGGTGATCCGCCGAGCGCCGTTTGTGACGAAGATTCCGCAACCGGAATTGGTTTGGCACCCACCGTCGGTCGAGAGTGGGAACAAGCCTTCGCAGCGAGCAAGCTGGACAATCAGCGTGGAGTCGTGATGCGGACCAGTTTTGTGATTGGACGAAACCGAGGAGCAGGCGGCGGAGCAATGTCGACTCTTGGTTGGCTCGCTAGACTCGGTCTGGGAGGCACCGTTGGTTCAGGTTCGCAAGGAATGTCTTGGATTCACGAAACCGATCTGAATCGTTTGTTCGACAAAGCAATCACCGACGAAAACATGTCCGGCGTCTATGTGGCGTCTGCTCCGAACCCGGTGTCGCAAGCGGAATTCATGCGAACACTTCGCCGAACGGTCCGCATGCCGATCGGATTACCGTCGCCCGAATGGCTGGTTCGCATCGCCGCGCCACTATTGCTTCGAACGGATCCAGAATTGGTGATTTATGGCCGCTACGTCGTTTCCAAACGATTGGCCGACGCTGGGTTTGATTTCGAATATCCGGACCTTGTATCTGCATTGTCGGAAGTCGATTCGAATTGACAATGAGCAGCTTGACGCGCTCATGAGATGGGGTATTTGTTCGAACGATATTTAATAGTGCGGTGGCCGTTCGTTGGCCGGGGGTTCGGACAAATTGTCTTGCAGCGTTTCGATTTCATTTTGCTGACGCAGGATGGTCGATTGGTGGCGTTCCACGGAGGTGCGAAGCTGAATCACGATGGCATTCAAATGATCTACCGTATTTTGGTGATGACTGAACAGTTCTTCCAATTGTGTGATTCGCTGTTGCAAAGCGGCATCGACGCTCGATGGTTCGGAACGCAAAATACGACGAGGAATCTGATGCGCGCCGCCGGTGGTTCGCGGAAAATCGTAGACAGCTAAAACCAGCTTCAAGTCCAGCGAGTCATACAAATGAGGAAACAGCTGGTTGTTCCGAGAAGGTTCCCACTTGAGTTGGTCGCCCAAATCGTCTGCTTCTACTTCGATCAACAGCAGGTCATCTTGTTGAGCGAAATGCTTGGCCGCTGTTTCGGCCAATTGGTCCAAATTTGAAAAGTGGATGAACCCGTCGGCCGAGTCGACCGGTGCTCCGCGAAATTGGCCGGTCGCTTCTGCGGTTCGCCACAAGGCACGAGAAACAATTTTGTAGATCAGCATGAGGGACAAACCATCTTGTGTTTAGCGAATGATCAGGCCATGAATCGGAAAGCAAAGCCAGGGAATCACCAGCGATCCGATTCCCAAAACAGTGCGAAACGTCCCCAACGAAACTTTATCGTCGGCCGTTGGCGGATGGTCCGTTCCCATCAGGACGACCAACAACGTCATCGGGATCCAAATGGTTGCGTCGGCAAACACAATGAACGTCATGGCGAACAGAATGAAGGCTCGCGCCACCCAGTGAGCTCGGCGTCCAAACAGCGAATAAATCACATGTCCGCCATCTAGTTGGCTGACGGGCAGCATATTCAAACCGGTGATCAGGAACCCAACCCAGCCCGCCATGAAATAGGGGTTCAAGAACCGGTTGGTCACGTTTCGAACCGGCGCGGCGTCAGGATGAAAAAATTCAATCATCCACCGGACCAGCAGTGGACAGTCATAAATTTCGCCATGATAGTTTCGCAGCGGTTCAGTCCCCAGCGTCAACTGCGATACACCGTAGGCCATAATGGGAATCGCCACGACCAGACCTGCCAGCGGGCCCGCAATTCCAATATCAAAAATCTGCTTGCGGTTGGCTAATCTTCCGTCCATCCCAATCACAGCGCCCATGGTCCCGATGGGAGCCAACGGAAACGGAATAAAAAACGGTAGGCTCGCCGGCACTCGATGCCGTAGAGTCGCCACAAAGTGCCCCATTTCGTGAGCGCCTAGGATCGCCAAGACGCAGCCCATGTAGATCAAACCTTGCAGGCCATGCGCGTAGATCAAATGTTTTAGCAATATTGGCGAAGTGATGGCGGCCGTATGCGCATGCGGTTGCCAGTCCGTGATACCCGCCCAAAAGGTAGAAAGACAGGTGAGCACGAACAACGACAGTGGCCAAGTGTAGCGACGCCGACGACTGCGGAGATGCATTTCGGAAAGTTCGGGATACGGATACGATTCATAGGATTCGAACGAATCGTCTGAAATGGTCCTGCCGGCGATGTCATGGGTGTGTGGCAAATCTGGTTCGTACGACGCGTCCACTGGCAACTCGTTTGCTTCGCCGTCTGCTAGATCCGAACGCTTATCCATCCGCTTGTGATGCCTTTTCGAGTAAATAAGATCGATTGTTTCTCAAGCAAAAAATAACGCGTTCGAAGAATAGGCCAGGGTAGGAGGAAAGCCAACCGGATTCAAGTGGAGCTAGATTCGCGCGACACCCGGCCGCCTCTATCGCGAAGCCTATTTTTCACCGGAATTCGCTTGCGCTTCTTCCCAGGCTTTAATGAAGTTGTCTAGGTTTTTTACCACGGATTCTCGTAGTAACTTGGACTGCTCTTTGGTGATAGCGCCAAACTTGTGAGATTTCCAGGTGGTGGCTAGAGATGTGCGGCGAGATTTCGCTAGAACGGTGGCCTGAACCGCTTCAAAGTTGGAGACAAACGCGTGGATGCGAATTCCGTCTGATTCGACAACCTTAATAAGGTCGACGTTGACCTCTAAGATGAGTGTTTGGTCCGTGAAGGTGGTGGAAGCGTCGACGCCCGCTTTTTCGAGCCGTTTGAGAATGTATTTTTCCAGCGATTCTTTGCGAAGTCCCAAGTCCTGCGTGGCTACGTCAGTGTTGGGGGTGCTGACCGCCACAAAGACTCGTTCATGCCCCTGCAGCGAAGCGACGTCGGACGAAAGCTGGGCCAAGGCCAATCCCGACAACCCCCAGACGACGCAAAACACGACGATTGCGGGGATTTTTCGCAAGGCAATGGATCGGCTATTTTGCTGCATCACAAGAATTCCTCTTGTCCAAATGTCGACTATGCCCACGGGAAGTCAAGAACGGAACGCCAGTTTCCATAGTTCGATAGTGGGGATCGAACGCTGGCATCCGGTTACGCGGGCTATTCGGAATACCGGGTCAGACCGATGTGGAACACGCCGTCTGGGGCTAGTTTGTTTCCAGCGTCTTTGGTAATTTTTGGATTACGAATTTAAGCAAATTTCTGGCCTCATTTTATCGGACGTTTGGTCAATGAAACAGGCAATCGCAGGCGTTTCTCCCCCCACTTCCAAGGAAACCACGGTAATGACCGTGTGGCCATCGATTTCAGCCATGTCGTTGGGGCCGTTCCCACTAGGCAGAATGCTTGGCGGCTTGTACGCGAACGAAATTGGCGTTTCCATCTTCACGTTGGGCAATCTGTTTTGCTTGCTCACCATTCCCTTAGCGTTGGTACTGTATTTCAAGCGAATCGGGCCGTTTGTGGCCAGACGGTATCGTTTGACCAACAAGCGAGTGATCATCGAAGGAGGCATCAGCAATAAGGAGTTGACTGCAATTGAACTGGATAAGTTCGATCGCATTGAAGTTCGAGTTCGTGGAGGACAAGAATGGTTCAATTCAGGCGACTTAGTCTTCTTTAGCGGCAACATCGAAAAGTTTTTGCTGGAAGGCGTTTCTCGTCCCGAAGCTTTCTTAAAAAAAAAAAAAAAAGTATCT
>JAGQOZ010000018.1 GCA_020426955.1 Planctomycetales bacterium | reverse complement strand
CTTGCTGGTGCAAGCAGACGGCTTGGTTCGGTCGGGGCCTAATCGTCCGCTGATTGATCAAGCTTCCTGCCAAATTTTTGCTGGCGATCAGATTGCATTGACCGGCTCCAGTGGTAGCGGGAAATCATTGCTGCTGCGATCGCTTGCGCTGCTGGACGAAGTGGAACAAGGAACCATCCGGTGGCAAGGCAACGCGGTGAAACCACACAACATACCGAGGTTTCGCAGCCACGTGATTTACGTTCATCAGCAAGCTTCGTTGACGGAAGGGACCGTGGAAGACGCTCTGCGCGAACCGTTTTTTTTACGCGTCAACAAAGATAAGACGTATTCTTCGCTTCAAGTGGAAGTATTACTTAACGGTCTGCAGCGAACGGAAGATTTTCTAAGCAAACAGATTGCCGATTTGTCGGGCGGTGAAGCGCAGCTGACGGCGCTGCTTCGCGCTATCTTGTTGCAGCCGCACGTTTTGTTGTTGGACGAACCGACTTCGGCCTTGGATCCGGAAACGGCCGCAGCGGCTGAATCGCTGGTTTTGAATTGGTTCGCAGAAAAACCAGATGATCGAGCGTTCGTGTGGGTGACACATCAACGTCAGCAAGCTGATCGCATTGCGAATGTTCAATGGCAAGTTTCGGAAGGCAAGCTCCAGGTGTCACGATGAGCTACGTGGAACTATCCAACTGGCAAGTGGCCTTTGCGGCCATGCTAATTTTGATCAACGGTGTCATTTCCGTGTGGCTCAGACTGGGCATGGAACGTTCACTGCTGGTAGCCAGCCTTCGCACCGTGGTGCAATTGTTGCTGGTCGGTTTGGTGTTAGAGTGGGTGTTTCGTCTGGATCGCTGGTATGTGGTAGTGGGTATTGCGGCAGTGATGACGTTGATTGCGGGCTGGACGGCCGCCAGCCGGAATTCGAAAACGTATCCCGGCTTGCGCTGGAATACGGTGGTGTCGGTTTGGGCCAGTTCTTGGATCGTGACTTCGTTTGCGTTGTTGGTGGTGTTGCGACGAACGGAACACTGGTATCAACCGCAGTACGCTATTCCACTGTTGGGCATGGTGCTGGGGAACACGCTAAATGGTATTTCGGTGGGATTAAACACGTTTACGGATTCACTGCTGAGTCGGCGAATTCGCATTGAATCGTTGCTGGCCATGGGTGCCACTCGCTGGGAAGCTGCGGCCGAAGTGGTTCGACACGCGGTTCGAACCGGTTTGATCCCGATCGTGAATTCAATGATGGTGGTTGGGATTGTCAGCATCCCTGGCATGATGACCGGCCAAATGATTTCTGGCATGGCGCCGATCCAAGCGGTAAAATATCAAATTGTCATCATGTTCCTCATCGCCTCGGCCACCAGCCTGGGCACGGTGTCCGCCGTGCTGCTGAGCTTCCACAGCGTCTTCAACGCCAAACACCAGTTTCTACATGGGCGGATTGCCAAGCGGCGCTAATATTGAAACTTGTTAGGCGGAATCTGCAAAGAGTTAATGGCCGTTC
Organism: Planctomycetales bacterium; assembly: GCA_020426955.1. Taxonomy (GTDB): domain Bacteria; phylum Planctomycetota; class Planctomycetia; order Pirellulales; family Pirellulaceae; genus JAGQOZ01. The sequence continues at coordinate 25,489 of JAGQOZ010000018.1, read as the reverse complement.
TGCCAAGTGATCTGGAATTCTGTTTGACATACTTCACTACAAAAACTTAGATTGAGCTCAAACGTCTCCGAGTATCTAACGTGACTTTGGTTCCGGATGGACTGCGATGAACACTAAGTTATTGATCGCGTTGGTGGTGTGCGTTCTTGCGAACCATGCGCATGCCTGCTTGTGGGATAACGATACTCTGAATATGGAGCGAGCTCGTTTTCCTGGTGCGCTGGAATTGATTGCGGGAAAGTTCGCGCGTCATTCGGACGAGTATTACCGGTGGCGAATTGAAGACCGTCTAGCGCGTTTGAAGAATTCGCCTCAAGAACTCAAGCTGTACGATGATCTGGCAGTTGCCTACGATAAGCTCGGCCAACACGATCAGGCCATCCAGACGATTCTGGAGAAAGAGAAGATCCAGCCAGGCCTGTACGAAACATTTGCCAACCTGGGGACCTTTTATATCCATGCGGGCGAATGGGAAACCGGAGTAGAATTTATTCGGCAGGCAATTCAGATCAATCCAGACGCTCATTTTGGGCGAGAAGAATATCAAGTGCAGGTGATCGAATATGTCATCTCAAAGCAAGTGGATGGCCAAACAACTTATCCACTGTCCCTTGGTGATGAGGGCTACTGTGATGTGGATGACTTCGCAAAATTTGTTTTGAGCACCAAGGACATTTCGATCTTTGACAATGAAGCCGCCAAACCCGAGCTTCGCCGAGCGGCACGCGGCGTGATGGGCATGATGCGATTCGGACATCACGATTCGCCAATCTTGCTGGAATGTCTCGCTAGTTTGTTGATGGCCGACGATTGGGACGACAACAAGCAGCTCGCCACGCGAGCAATCTTGAAGGCGGCGGCGGCCTTTGAAGATCCAAGTGTGCAAGCGAAGTATCGCGAGCTGGCCAAGTACATCAGCGACGCGCAGGTGTTGCCGACGTTTCCACATGACAATGACGATCAAACTTTGGCCATTATCGAAGCAGCGTTTCAACAAGAAATGGCCGAAGCGGAACAATGGTTCGCTCAGTTGCGAAGGGACGAAATCAATTGGATCCAAAACGGAATAGATGTCGATGCCGCTTATACCGAACGATACTTTGGCATCACCGCATTCAAGGAACTGGTTCCCACCGTTCGCACGACGGATAGCAGAGAGCTGCGACGAACAGAAAACGCACTAGCAATTCGTCGATTGATCAGGTTGGCCGTGATGGTCCTGGTTGTTGCACCACTGACATTGATACTAATGGTGATTGCCTGGCGAAACTGGCGACATCGCCGAAGAAGATTGACTTCTGCTGGCTCTTGAAACTCGTCATCCAAAGCAGAATCGTTTGTCTTTCAAGTGTTTTCGCGAACCGAGTGTGGCCATTTCGTGCTGAAACGCGAGACGCCTTTTGGTAGATGGATTCGTAAATGGACAACCCACTGACGCTTTCTGCCAGCGTAAGTCGTTGGTAGTCCCGCCTTGAGGCGGAGATCTCCAGTAACGCCGATTCCGCCTCACGGCGGGACTACCAACCAATCACAGCGCTGTTCAGCTAGGCAACGTTTTCAAAATCACTTTGGCTTTGCGGTACACTTCTGCTACGATTGAGGCACTGCGAAAGGTCGCATTTCGATCAGGTTTGTGGCTTGGATCTGTTAGAACAACATCGGGTACAGGGGAAATCTAATGCCAAGAACGTTTTTCTTTTCGAAGGATGCCATTTGCCGTCGGTTTCGTTCTGGCGCCATGACAGCCGAAGTCTTGGAGGAACGCCAACTACTGACATCCATGTTGGTGGAAGACGCATTTTCGCTATTGCAGAACAGCCAACAGATTTCATTGGACCTACTGGCGAATGATATTTTTGAAGCCGACTACCAGGGCGAACGCAAAATTACGTCGGTCAGTTTTGGATCGGAAGGTGGTCAAATTCAAATTGCCGAAGACGGCACGTCCGTGCGCTATCTGCCTCCGCCCGATTTTGCAGGCCAAGAATCGTTCACCTACTTTGTTGACAACCAGCTGAACGCGGCGGCGGTGATCCGCATTACATCTCCCTTAAAGTCGGATGAAATAGAAATCAATCCGGACGGCCAACCGCATGTGCTGGACGTGCTTGGCAATGATGTATTTCCAGCGGACTACGGCGGCGAAGGCAAAATAACGCTGGTCAGCGTTACACAACGAGATTCCGCCGTGGCCATCAGTGCAGATGCAAAATCTGTCATCTACACGCCCAGCAAGTTGGCAGATCCTGGCCGAGACTACTTTACGTATGTGGTCGACAATCGGTTTTCCACCACGGTGCAAATTCAATTGGCAAGTGCCGTCAACAATGACACCTATACTCTGCGCCAAGGCGTTTCGGTCGAAACCTATGCCGTATTAGACAACGATCCATTCTGGGAAGGCTACGTTGGAGAACGAAAAATCACGGCGGTTTCTCCGTCAAGTTCGAATAGCTTGATCGAAATTAGCGACAACGGTCAATCGCTGCGTTACCAACCGGCCAAAGGATACACAGGATCGGACGTGTATCATTACGTTGTGGATGATGTCTACGAAGCGAGTGTATATTTTCGAGTTCAACGACGAACGCAAAATGACTTTCTGAGCTATTTGGATACAAACAGCCAAGGCTATCCCATTGCCGTTTTAGACAATGACTTTAGCGTGCAACGTGTCACCAACGTATCAGCGGAAAGCAGACAAGGTGGCCGAATTCAGATTTCGGATGACGGTCAGTCGGTGTTGTATACTGCGCCGCACGACTATACAGGCGACGACTATTTTTCGTACACAGCTGACAATCAGTTTACGGCTTCCGTTCGCGTTAACGTGAGTCGGCCGGTTCGGCCAGACTCACATTCCGTGATCCAGGGCATTCCCATGATGCTGCCGGTTTTGGAAAACGATTTCCAGGGAAACGGCTATGCCGGCGGCAAACAAATTACGTCGGTCTCGCCCGGCGACATCGGTAGCGAAATCACCATTATCGACAATCAAATTCGATATTTGCCGGACGAAAACACGGTGGGCAATGACCGGTTTCAGTACGAAATAGACGATTCGCTGGCTGCCAACGTCAACGTTCGCATATTGCCGTTGGCCGAAGACGATTTATTTTACTTCTGTAACAACGGGCACACCGTCACTCACACGTTAGACGTCTTAGCAAATGATCGATTGGATCAAGGCTATCAGGGGTCGGGACGCATTACATCGTTTGCCACGGACAACAACTGGCAAGCCACCATTGTGAACCAGGAATCTATCCAAGTGACACCGTTGGGTGAATCGGGTCGCATTACCTACACCATTGACGATCAATATTCCGCGGACGCGACAATTCGGCATATTGGCCACCTGCAATCCGATGGCTTTCGCATTGGTCAAAACAATCCAATGCTGACATTGGATGTGATGGCCAACGATTTTCGACGCACCGAAAACACGTTTCCTCGAGGGCCACGCTGTCTGAGTCGAGACTATGTTGGAAATCGAATCATCACGGCCGTCAGCAGTAGCGAACACGGTGGTCAGGTTGAGATCTCTGAAGACGGACAGTCGATTCGCTATCAGCCTGCCACCGATTTTGTTGGAGTCGATCAATTTTCGTACGAAGTGGATGGCCAAATGGCGGCCAATGTTTCGGTGCGCGTGGTTCGCCGAGTCTTGGATGATGTGGTAAGCGTTCGCAGTGGTCAGACAGACGAGTTGGCTGTACTGTTCAATGACAATTTTGGCGACGGCTATTCCGGTCCGCAACGGATCACTCACGTTTCTGATTCGACAATTGGCGGTACTGTATCGATTGCGGCGGACGGTCGATCCATCGTCTATCAAGCACCAACTGATTTCCAAGGTTCGGAAGTCCTGGAATATACCGTGGACGGAATGCTTAAGGGACGCATTACCGTCCAAGTGGATGCGGAGGCGTCCGAACAGTTCGCTAGATTTACTTCGTCGGATCAATTTTTCGAACATGTCACAGCCAACGCAGCGTCGGACTATCATGCTTGGTTTGGCAGCCGATACCCAATGAGTAATCCTCGGGAAAACGCTTCGTCTGGAGGTGGAACCGCCGGTCCACCTCGCGAATCATCCGACACCAACGTGCAGGTGGCCGGAATTGACGAAGCGGACCTGGTGGAATTCGATGCGAACTATATGTATTCCATCCATGGCAGCGACGTGGTCATCATGTCGGCATGGCCAGGCGAATCCTTAGCCGAAATAGCTCGCATCGCAGTTCAAGGTAAGCCGGTCGGGCAATACTTGAATGAAACCAATCACCGACTTACGGTCATATCCACTTCGCTCAAATTTGTTCCCGATTGGGACGGCGAACCAGAGCGGTTCGATGCATTGGGTTGGTGGCTGTTTCCCGATGGCGAATGGCAATATTCGACACTGATCACCGTCTTTGACGTGCGACACGCAAACAATCCTTCGTTGGTGCACCAAACTGTCTTGGGCGGAGTGTATCTTGATTCTCGCGCCGTGGGCGACCACGTCTTTGTGGCCACGTCCTTCGATAGCACCGCTCCTCGGCCGCGCGTCCTGGAATACCTTGACGAAGGCAGCCCGGCGACACCCGATGACGACCAGATACGAAAACGATATGAAACACTGGACGAGTATCGGGAACGAATCAACAACGATCGTTCGCTGGTGATGGATCGGGCGCTTCCGCACTATACCACTCGCGCGGCCAACGGCGACATTGTGCGCAGCGGTTGGTTAGCAGTTCCTCAACAGATCTATCTTGCCAGCGACGACGACAGCCGCCAGTTGATCACGCTCACCTCAGTCAACGTGGTCAACCAGGAACCGACGCTGACGTCCACTTCGACGGTATTGGCCAGTTCCAGCAACGTGGTATACGCTTCGCTGACCGGCTTCTATCTGTTTGATCCCGACTATGACGACCAGGCGGGACGAGTCACGCGGATTCGCAAGTTCGACTGGGATAGTTCGACCGGCCAAGTGCGATTTGTGGCGAACGATTTCATTCCGGGACAAATGGTGGATCAATTCTCTGTGGACGAATATGACGGATACCTGCGCATCGTGGTGACGGTGGACAATCGACAGAGTGGGAATTGGTCGGGCCGCCGTGAAAACGTTCTCTTCGTCTTGCGCCAAGACAACGGCATCTTCGAATACTTCGGAAGCATGCAGAATCTGGCGATTGAGCAAACCGTGACTTCGGTCCGATTCTTTGGTGATCGAGTTTTCTTGGCAACCGCTCGACGATCCGATCCGTTATTTGCGGTTGACCTGTCAGATCCAACCCAACCCATCGCGGTGGGTGCTCTGGCGTTGCCAGGAATCACGGACTACTTGCAGTTTGTTGGTGCCGATCGCTTGTTGGCAGTCGGCCGGAACGTAGCGCTAGGAGTCACAGGCCCAGCCATGATCTCGTTGTTCGACGTGTCTTCATTGCATCAGCCTCAGCTGGTAGATCAGTTTACGTTTGAGCGTTTTTCTCGGTCGGAAGCAGCCGTGGATCATCATGCCTTGGGATATTTTGCTTCGCACGGTTTGCTGGCCCTGCCATCGGCACGAGCGTTTCGGCAACGGACGGATCAAGATGGTGATGGTTTTTTTGAATCGTATCAAACCGTCACGGAGCACGATCTTCTGGTCTTTGCTATTGACGCCATGGTGGACGGACCGGATGACGGCGCCATCCAGTTGGTAGGCTCGCTGGAACATCAGTCGCCGGTGCGTCGCAGTGGTTACGTGGGCGATTATCTCTACTCCGTGGCCGACGATTCGGTTCTGGCGATGCACGTGTCGGAACCTCACATAGTGGTGGGCCGAGCTGATTCGCTGGTGCACGATCCAGGACGACTTGAATTCGTCAATCCCGTTTGGCCAGTCCCCAGCGCGACGCAAGATGCCATGGATGCCGCGCGAACCGATCTTGCACAGCGTGCCAATGTTGCCGTTGAGGCAGTGTTGTTAGTTTCGTTCGAATCTAGTCAAGCACACGGCGATCTCATCGTACTGCAGGTCGCAGGCACCAAGTTTTTGTATTCGATGGCAGCGGATACACCCGCGCTGGTCGAAGTCAACTTTCAGTTTGACACCATTCACGATTGGCACAACGCTTCGCTGCCGGCGGATGTCAATGGCGACGGTCAAGTCACTCCCAATGACGCCGTGCTGCTAATTGCGGAACTGGAAAATCACGGCGCCAGAGCGCTTTTGCCGACGCCCGTTCACAATGTCATTCGCGTTGGTAGGTTTGATTTCGATGTCAATCGGGACGGCCAACTCACGTCGGCGGATGTGTTATGGGTCACCAACCTACTGTCTGGGCACGAACCGCTGAAACTGCCGTTTGTGCAAAATCCCGACGCTGCGGAACAGAAGCAGGTTGACCAAGTGTTCCAACAGGTGGGGCAGGCGATGGGCGATGCAAACTTAGACGGGCGTTTCGATTCTGCCGATCTTGTCGCGATCTTTCAAGCAGGCGAATTCGAAGACGGAACCGGTTCGAATTCCCTTTGGTCAGAAGGCGACTGGAATGGGGACCTGGAATTCACCACCGCCGACCTTGTTTTGGCCTTCCAGCAAACCAGCTACGATGCCTCCGCCGTCAGCCAACGTAAGTCTTCTTTGAAGATTGTACGTGGTATTTAGAATGTAACGTCTGAGACGTAGTCGATTCCGCTTGTTTGGTACGCGTCTACGCAACATGCTTCGCAAGAATTGCAAAATGCAAAGTGAGATTAAAAAAGCAAATTCGTTCGTGAAGCCCAGACTGCATGTTGCATTCGTCATTTTTCAATACTCATTCAACGTCCGGAGCGAACCATCGAGGCGTTTCTGAAGATGTTCTGCAATTTTGCAAGTTGGCAGACTTTGAAACTCGGCTTCTTCCAGAATCGTCATGTGCCGTCGCTCCGGACCATTCTCGGCAGTAAACTATTGCACCTGCCTATTTCTTGGGGCCGACCAATTCCACAAAGTTGCCATCGGGGTCGCGAATCACGGTCAGGTAAATGTCTTGAGGCAGTGGCGCGGGTAGACCGGCTGGTCCTTTGGCGAGCGGTTTGACGCCGGCTTTTTCCAGGCGTTTCATGGCCGCGTTTGTGTCGGCAATTTCGACCGTGATGTAGCTGTAGCCCAGTTGCGAATGAATATGCGAGTTGTCGCTGGTCTTGCTGTTGACACCGGGAAGTTGCATCAGCTTCAAGCGAGTTGCCGAGGCATCATCGCCCAGGACCAACACATGAATGTCTAGTTTGTGATGGTCGGTCAGGCCCACATCTGCGGCAAAGTCACCGGCCACAGAAAATCCTTGGATCTCTTTGAAGCCAACCGCCTTGGTGTAAAATTCGATCGACTTTTGGACGTCGCTAACCACCACGCCCAAATCAATGGTGGTGGACGTAAATTCGTTTTCTTCGGCACTCAGGTGACCACAAACAATCAGCATCGCGCAGATGACACCGGTTCGCACAAGGCAGCAATGAAACAATCGATTCGTCAACTTCATCAGGTTCTCTCGTTCAGTAAAGGGAATGAAAAATGTCATTGGAAACTATCTCCAACATCCTGGCGAACAGACTACAATCTTGGCGAACGTTGGTAAACCAATTTTTGTCTACATGCGAAAGTTTCGATTGCATGAGCGAATTCATTCATTTGCGACACAAGCCCTATTCGCAGCCCGCTACGCCCAACCAACTGGTGTTGGCCATTCCGCAGCTTCGTAGTAACGTCAATCTGGCAAGAATTGCCCGAGCTGCCGGTTGTTGCGGCGTCAAGAAAATCATTGCGTGTGGCAACGCCAAGATTGATCCCAAAATTGCAAGAGACAGTCTCGATTTTCTAGAAGTACAGCGAAAGCGAAGTTTGCCGCCCGTCTTAAAGGAACTGAAGTCCGATGGCTATCGCATCGTGGGACTCGAACAAACCACGCATTCTCACAATCTACACGAATATCAATTCCAGATGAAAAGCGTCTTGGTGATTGGCCATGAACGGCTGGGTATGTCAGAAAGCGAATTGGCGTTACTGGACGATTCGATTGAGATACCCGTGTTTGGCTTGCCGCTCAGCTACAACGTAGCCACCGCCACCGCAATGGCCCTTTATGAGTACTGTCGACAGTGGGCTCAGCAATCCGTATCAATTTGACTGCTGGAAAACGCCCTTTGAATTAGCGTAATCGCGATTTATCGGCGGAATTTCTTAGCCCGACGTGTTAGCGAGGGGCGTCAGGATCGCTCAAATTTCCCTCACTTACGTTTCGGGCTAGGAAAAGCAATTGGGATAAGGAAAAGCGTTTTGGGCTAGGAAAAAGCAATTCAGACAAGGAAAAGCGTTTTGAAAAAACGCTACACCCCGACATCAATGGTCTTCTCGTTTGTCTTCGATTTTCAGCGGGTCGGTGTCGACGATTTCGGTCGAACCATCGGGCAGTTTGACGCCAATTCGCTCCATACGTTTCTTCCACTCTTGCCGCGCGAAGTCTCGCATATCCACATTCTTATCGGCTTCGTCCACGATTTCAAAACCGATTAGCGTTTCGACCACATCTTCCAGCGTGATCAAACCTTGCATTCCGCCATACGCATCCACCGCCAGCAAAATGTGCGCTCGATTGTCTAGCAATTCATCCAGCGCATCGGACAGCGGAGTTTCATCGCGAATAGCTCGCAGGTCTCGCTTTATGTCTCGCAAACGAGCCTTCCCTTCTTGCCGAGCTTCATTCAACAGAATGTCTGTCTTGAGTACAAAGCCCGTCACGTCATCTCGATTCTTGCCGTACACTGGAATCCGCGAAAAGGCCAATTCGTGATGCTGCTCCATCAATTCATGGACGGTCAGATCTTCTTGCAGTGCGAATACCACGGTTCGAGGCGTCATCACATCTTCCACTCGCAGACTGGGAAAGCGAAACATGTTTTTCAGAATCTTCGATTCGTTTACATCGATTTCACCAGACGCCGCGCCGACATCAGCCAGCGCTGCAAACTCTTCGCGACTAATTCCGTGCAATGCCTTTCCGCCCGTGATCAGTTTGGTCAGCAATTCGGAAAGAAAGATCAACGGAAACAAGATCCAAATCAGCGAATTCACAAACCACGCAGTGATCGGTGCCAGCGAACGCCAATAAACCGCGCCGACCGTCTTAGGTACAATTTCCGACAAGAACAAAATCAGCAGCGTCAACACTGCCATGGACAGGCCGACGTATTTGTCACCAAAATACGCGGCCGCTTCCGCACCTGCTCCACCCGCACCAACCGTATGAGCAATTGTGTTTAGCGTCAGGATGGCCGCCAAACTTCGGTCAATGTTGCCCTTCAATTTGGCAACTCGCGTCGCCGCCGTGTTGCCATCATTGGTCAGTTTTTGAATGTAAGACGGTGAAATACTCAGCACCACCGCTTCTGCCACGGAACACAAAAACGAAAAACCCAGCGCCACCACCGTGTACACGATCATCATGATCAGATGGCCGGTCGGCGAAAGATTCGGGTTGGCGGATCCGGTTCCGCCGGCAGCCCACAGCGGAATGGCCGAAATGTGCAGACAAACCAACGCGGCTAGAACGATCAACGTGAAACGCAATTTCGACGCAAAAAACACACTTTTCATGGATTTTACAGGGGCTCCAGGATAGAAACGAATTCGAACGGCAGCCCGATTATAGAGTTTCTTGCCGGTCAATTGAGCCCCCATACCGATTGCGAACGTGGCTTGCGAATTCGAATGGAACCGCATCTATATTCGGTGGCGATCGAGCGGTATGTTGAAGCGGTTACCAAATCCACATCGACATTCGGAAATGACAAAATGAGATGCAAAGCCAAAACGTTCGCCGTCACGGTGTTTATAGCGTTGATCTATCCAAGCCTGTCAGTCGGCCAAGAATTTACATGGCCTCAGTGGCGAGGTCCACTGCGTGACGACGTTTCCTTGGAAACCAATCTGTTAACCACTTGGCCCGAAGCTGGACCTGGGCGTCTGTGGCTTTTTGAAAACGCGGGCGTGGGATATTCGGGCATTTCCGTCGTCAAGGATCGGCTGTACACCATGGGTAGCCGCAACGGCAAAGAAGAACTGATCTGCTTGGATTCGCAAACGGGCCAAGAGATTTGGGCCACGCCCGTCAGCGACGAATTCGACAATAAATGGGGCAACGGGCCTCGTTCCACGCCCACAGTCGACGGCGACTTCGTCTATACCCTTAGCGCCAGCGGCACGGTGTTGTGTGCGAATCGAATTGATGGTTCGGCCCAATGGTCGATATCACTGATCGACTTTGGCGGCGAAGTTCCCGGCTGGGGTTACACCGAATCAGTCTTGATCGAAGGCGACCAACTAATCTGTACGCCCGGTGGCCCACAAGGCACGCTGTTGGCATTGAACAAAACGGACGGCACCAGAGTTTGGCAGTCTACAGAATTCACGGAACCGGCACATTACGCATCCATCATTGCCGCTGATATGCACGGCCAGCGACAGTTGATTCAAGTGACGGAAAAATCGGTAGTCGGAGTTGCTGCCGATTCTGGCAAGCTGCTTTGGAAAACAGATTGGCCCGGAGCGGTTGCGGTGATTTCGACTCCGGTTTACCGAGACGGACATGTGTATGTCACTTCCAGTTACAGCGCTGGCTGCAACGTGTTCCAAATTTCGCCCGACAATCAAGTCACGCCCAAATACGATGAAAAGGCGCAGAAGATGATGAAGAACCATCATGGAGGAGTGGTTTTGGTGGGAGATTCGATTTTTGGATATTCGGACGGAGTGGGTTGGTTGTGCCAAGATTTCTTGAGTGGCGAAGTGAAGTGGCGTGCTCGTGACGAATTCGGCAAAGGAGCCATCACGGCCGCGAACGGTCAGTTAGTTTTGGTTTCAGAATCCGAAGGCGAAGTGGCGCTGGTTGATGCTGCCACGGATGGTTGGCACGAACACGGACGTTTTAAGCTGGATCCACAAACAAAACTTCGCAAACCGGACGGGCGAATCTGGGTCCATCCTGTGGTGGTTAACGGGAAGCTGTATTTGCGAGACCAAGACTTGATTTATTGCTACAACGTTTCCAACGGTACTGAATAACCGTTCGCCAACGGGCTTAGGATCGTTCGAAGTATTTTGCCCGCAATCATTTGAGCGTCAAGGCGATCACGTGAGCGTCCGGGCGCTAGCCGACGGTTAGCCGACGGTGACATCCACATTTTTTTACCTGCCGTTATCGCGCTTAACACGTAGCCGCTACCGCAGTTGCAGGCCATGCGGCGGCATCCGATAATGGCCGACTCCGGCTGTGTTGGTGAACATGGCCATTTTTCTCAGCCCACGCATATGAAGACTATAGGAACTGCACGATGAAGCGAAGTGTCTGGCGAACATTGTTTTTGGTAACGTTCGTGTTTAGCGGCCTGGCATCAGCCGAAGAATACTTGACGGGGATTGAGTGGCAACAACCGCCCATCATCAAACCCGGCGCTACGGACTCGGACTCTCCGTCCGATGCCATTGTCTTGTTCAACGGCAAGGATTTGAACAATTGGCACAACGGTGAAAACTGGGCAGTCAAAGAAGGTCATTTTGAAAGTGGCAAAGGGCAAATTGTTAGCAAAGAAGAATTCGGTGACTGCCAAGTTCACATCGAATGGTCGGCACCGACCGTGGTGAAAGGCTCGGGGCAAGGACGAGGTAACAGTGGCCTTTTCTTGATGGGCAAGTACGAAATGCAGATTCTGGATTCGTACGACAATGAAACCTACTTTGATGGTCAGGCTGCCGCCATCTACAAACAAACGCCACCCATGGCCAATGCGATGCGAGCTCCTGGCGAATGGAATTCTTATGACGTTTTCTGGACGGCACCTCGTTTTAACGAAGACGGTTCGCTGGCTTCGCCCGCTTACATTACCGCTGTTCACAATGGCGTTCTGGTGCTCAACCACTTTGAATTGTTGGGGGACACTCCTTTCCATCGACCGCCGCAGTACAACGCACACAAACCGGTTGGCCCGATCGCTCTGCAGGATCATGGCAACCCGGTTCGCTTCCGCAATATCTGGGTGCGGCCCATCGTACCCGCCAAGGGCAAGCAAGTACGCGAACCTTTTTTGCGAGACGGTGATAAAGAAACGCCCGTCAGAAAATAGCGTTTTTGGCGTTCACTTTGCTGCGATTTGGATCGAACCGGGTCGGCACTAGGCTAATCTGGCCGACACCGGTATGTTGTACCACTGGTTTGAACCAATATTCGTAGCACACAGAAAAACGAGCTCGGGCTGAATCCTAGCTGGAACCGAATCCTAGCCCAACGCGTCAGCAAGGCATCGTGGAGTTATTCGGTTTCCTTCGCTGACGCGTCGGGCTAGGATTCGCGCGGACGTGTCGCTAGGACTTTCGTTCGCTGCGGGCGCGGTGAAGAATTAGAATCGAAGGAGACTGGAAGATGGGATTGTTCGAAGGAAAAAAAGGGCTGATCATTGGCGTGGCGAATGACCATTCGATCGCCTGGGCCATCGCTGAAAAAATCATGGCCGAAGGTGGCGAATGCGGTTTCACTCATCTGCCCGACCGCGCGGATGATGAACGTCAGCGAAATCGAAAACGAGTGGAAAAGCTGACCAGCCAACATGCGAATGCCAAATTCTTGGTGCCGCTGGACGTACAAAACGACGAAAACATCAAGCAAGTCATGCAACAGACGGGTGAAACGTTTGGCAAGATCGACTTCTTGCTACACAGCGTGGCGTTTGCGGATCGAGATGACTTGAATCGCGACACGGTGGAAACCAGTCGAGAAGGATTTAAGTTGGCCATGGATATCAGTGCCTACAGTTTGCTGGCCGTCACCAACGCCGCCCGAGAAATCCTGACAGATCATTCGGCCGTTTGCACCATGACCTACTTTGGCGGTGAGAAAGCAGTGCCTGGCTACAATGTGATGGGCATTTGCAAAGCCGCGTTGGACGCGTGTGTTCGCTACTTGGCGTACGATCTGGGGCCGAAGGGGATTCGAGTGAACGCGGTCAGCGCTGGCCCCGTCAAGACTCTAGCCGGTCGCGCCGCGGGTGTGGAAGAGATGCTGCAAATGTACGAACACATGGCTCCACTGGCCAGAAATATCACGCATCAAGAAGTCGGCAACGCCGGTGCCTACCTGCTGTCCGACTTGTCCGACGGCATTACCGGAGAAATCTTGCATGTCGATGGTGGTTACAACGTGATGGGTTCGCCCGGTCGATTGCTGGATCAAATCAAGAAATAGTGCAATCAACAAATTCACGCTCGTCAATGAAATCCTGCCAGACACATTGGGCAGCGACAGACTGACGGTTACGCTGAGCCAAGTTCCAGCGCGTGTTTTACAGACGCGTGCGGTCGAACTGTCACGGGCGCCCGGCGGGTTAATCGGCGCGGCCTTCTGACGCATTGAAGTAGTCGAAGCGGTGCAGGACTATCGTGTGTCGCTACTTCGCGCTTGATCGGAGACGGTTTCTTCGTCCAGCACGATGACTTGCAATCGTTCGACTCGACGCTTGGAAGCGGCGGTGACCGTAATCTGAACGTTTTGCCATAGAACGGTTTCGCCGACTTTGGGAATGTGTCCCAGTTGGCTAATGACGAACCCGCCGAGTGTGTCGAAGTCGCCATCATCAGGAAGATCCAGCCGCAACAGATCGTTCACTTCGTAGATGTGCGTGCGCGCGTGGATGATGGCTTCGGTTTCCGATAAATGTTGAATCGGGCTTTCTGATTCTTTGTCTGATTCGTCGACAATTTCGCCGACAATCTCTTCCAGCACGTCTTCAATGGTCACTAGGCCTCGAGTATTTCCGAATTCGTCAATCACAATGGCCTGATGATTCTTGCCTCGCAGAAACTGTTTCAGCAGTTCGTCGACTTTGGTCGTCAGCGGAATGTGCCATGGCTCGCGCAGCAAGCTTTCCAGCGAAACGGGCGAATGTTGTTCGTGAGACAGAATGCTGAGCAAGTCCTTGACGTACAGCGTGCCGACAATATTGGTTTTGTCCTTTTCGTAGACGGGAATCCGAGTGCGGCCGCATTCGACCACAAAGTCCAAGATGTCTCGCCAAGAGCGGCCAACCTCAATCGAATCCATATCGGTCAACGGCGTCATGATGTCTGCCACGTCGACATCGTCCAATTCGATAATCCCTTCAATCATTTCACGAACATCGGCTTCCATCAAACCATCGTGATGGCCTTCGGTCACGATCGAACGAATTTCGTCTTCCAGATCTTCCTTTTCCTCTTCCGGATCATCTTCCTTGCGTCCGGACATCCGCACCAACATGACATTGAAGACATAGGAAAAAAATCCCAACGGCTTCAGAACCAGCGAACTGAGTCGCCAGATGCGCCACGTGTGGAACAGATAGATGTGGCCCCACCACCTGGCCACTTCTCGAGGCAGCCAAACGCTGATGACAAAGAACACAGCTGCGGAAATCACCACAACATACGGCAGATCCCAAACGGCGATCTTGTTCATTGGGCTATCGCCCACATACAAGCCAATGGCGGCCAGCATCATCAACCCCACGCCCACGGCGTGCAGGGTATCCGCGGCCAGCGAAACATCGTCCGATTCGTCGTGAATTTGGTCGAATAGGAGGTCTCGTTTCCGACGATGACAATATTCGTGTAGTTCGTGCCACGAGATTTCCGTGAACGACTTGGTTGCCAAGGCCGAAAGGAACGTCGCGACCGATCCACCCAGAAAGAGCCAAACTAAGGACCATGTCGTCACGGTTGGGGCTCTCCGCTGGATTCCGAGCCCTGTGATGAATCGATTGTCGATTCCGGCGGAAACTCGATGTTTAACGCCTGCAAATAGTGGCGTTCGCGCAGTCGCATTTCGGTTCGCAGCGAATCTTCCGTGTCATCGAAACCGACCAAGTGCAGCATGCCGTGAATCACGTACAGAAACAACTCTTGCGTAGCGGACCAATGGTATTCAGTACAACACCGAATGGCCGTGTCGGTACTGACAATGATTTCACCTTCCAGATAGGCTTGGCCTTGTTGTTCCAGCACAAAGCTCAGCACGTCGGTAGGATAATCATGGTCCAAGTAGCGACGATTCAGATCGTGCATAGTGGGATCATCCACCAAAGCCACACTGATTTGAGCGCGTTGAATCTGTTCGTTGATCAAGATGGTCCGCACGGCGCGCGTGATGGCGTCTTCGTCGATGGACAAAGAAACTTGTTGGTTGTTGACTTCGATCAGATACGCGTCCATGTTCAATTGATTATGCCGTCTGTTGATCTGGGTATTTGATGCGACCGTGATAGACCGCGGTCAGCGATTTGATCAGCGAATCCTGGATGGTTCGCAGTTCCTTCAAAGTGAGACCACATTCGTCGAACTGGCCATCCATCAATTTTTTCATGGCCATGTCTTCCACCAGGCTTTCGATTCTTGCCGGCGCGGGATCGACCAGCGAACGACTGGCGCTTTCCACCGTATCGGCCAACATCAACACGGCCGCTTCCTTGGTTTGCGGCTTGGGACCAGGATATCGATAGTGGCCTTCATCGACCAGTTCCGCATCGGGGTCCGATTCTCGCTGCTTTTCGTTGGCCCGGTGGTAAAAATATTCCACCAGCGTCGTACCGTGATGCTGCAAGATGAAATCGACCAGTGTGTTGGGCAGATTGTGTTGTCGAGCCAAATCCGCTCCGTCTTTAACATGCGCAATGATAACTAACGTGCTCATGGCCGGCATCAACGATTCATGACGATTATCGCCCGATTGGTTTTCCACAAAGTACTGTGGCTTGAGCATTTTGCCGATGTCATGGAAATACGCGCCGACTCGAACCAATAACCCGTTCGCACCAATCGATTCCGCTGCGGCCTGAGCAATCGAAGCCACGTTAATCGAATGGTTGTACGTACCGGGGGCGCGCCGCACCAATTCCTGTAACAAGGGGTGTGCCACGTCGCCCAATTCCAACAAACTCAGGTCGGTTTGGACATCAAAGAATTTTTCCACAAAGGGCAGCAGGCCTGTCATCAAGACGCCCGCGCCAACGGCACAAGCGGCATACCAAGCGGCTTCTTGTAAAAGGATGAAGCTAGGATTGCGACCCAGAAACGTGCCGACGCCAATGGTGGTCGAGATAACGGCGGCGGCAGTCCACAGGCCAACATAGATTAGTTTCGTTCTGGTGCGAATGTGCCGAATCATCAACACCACCACGGACATGGCCGCGGAAAGTGTTACCAATTCCAAGATTCCCAGTCCGCCTGACAGCACGGTGGCCAATGCGACCGAAGCCGATAGCAACAACGCAATTTCTTGTTGGTAGACAATCACGGCCGTCATGGCGAACAGCAGTAGTGGCACCAGTTCAAATCGCGTCTTCAATGAAAACCAAGTGGCGGCAATGGTGACGGTAACCAGCAAAATGAGTCGTGACAAACCCGTTAGATCTTGCAAGACGGATCGGCGGCGATAGTAAATATACACACCGCACAGGACGTACAGCGCGGCGTACATGCCGAGCTTGCATAAAGAAAAGTACAGCAATCGCATACCGGAAAGGCTTTTGATGTACGCAGAATGCTCTTCGCGAAGTAGTGTCAATTTGTTGTCCAATGGTTGGCCCGCTTCGGCCAAAACGGATTCACCGCTTTTGAGTTGGATCATGCGGGGTTCGACCTGGATGGCGTCTTGTTTTTGCCGCGTTAACTGAGGATCGAACGTAAGCGTCTTTTCCAGGTTGCGATCCAGCCAACGCACCACGCTTTCCGCCAACACCGTGGACGGAAATTCCTTGCGAATCGATTCGCCTAAGCTCCGTTTGGCTTGAATCAAACGCAGCGAATCGGCGTCAAAGGATTGCGCCAATTCCGGCGTACCAACAGCATAGACACTGATGCGGATGGAGTTTCCGTCTTCGCCAATTTGATGTCGCAAGCGATCCAACAAACCATGTCGATCAATGTCGACCATGCATCGTTGCAAGGATGTGTCAAACGTTTTGAGTTCCACGTCATCCGCCAACGCTTGTCGAAACTGGTCAAATTCGCCGTAGCGACTGATCAAGGCTGTAGGTAGGGAAACGGGAATGGGGTTCGTACCACCCCAAGTTACCGTCATGGTTTGGTACACCGCTTGGTTGACTAATTCGGCGGCTTCTTGTTCAGGCTGCGGTTCCGAGCTGAATTCGGCCCATAGTTTTGGATCTAGGTCATCCAGATCTTGGGCCTGCAGGACCTGGAAAATCTTGTCTCGTAATTGTCGCCGCTTATCCATCAACAATTGACGGTCGTGCGCATACACCGCATCTACTCGGCCCTTGGCCGCTTGCAGCGCCTGGAGCGTACCAGCTTCATCCTTGGTTTCAAAAGAAACTCGCGCGACAATATTGCGCTGCGGAATATCGCCGGCGCGAAATGGAAATGGCGGATACCACAAACCTGTCACCAGCCACAAAATAAGTGCAGCTAGTAGGCACAAGCCAATTCGCAAGAGCGTTTCAACACTACGGACCTTCCCTACCAGCTTTCCAAAAGTGCCCGGCGGCAACTTCAAACTGACTCGGTCGGTTCGCTTTCGTTTTGAATGTCCAGAAGCCATAATCGTGGACGCGGATTAAGTATTACGAGCCGCGTTGGGTCGTTCCTTCTTCATATGCTTTGACAATTTTCATCACCAACGCATGACGGACAATGTCTTTGCCCGTCAAACGCACTTCCGCCACGCCTTTGATCTTTCGCAAGCGGCGCAACGCATCGGCCAAACCGCTGGTCATCGCCTTAGGAAGATCCACTTGAGTTTCATCTCCGGCTACCACAATCTTGGAACCGGATCCCATGCGAGTGAGAAACATTTTCATCTGGGAAACTGTGGTGTTTTGCGCCTCATCCAAAATAATGAATGCGTCATTCAATGTACGACCTCGCATATATGCCAACGGAGCCACTTCGATCAGGTCGCGTTCCATTAAGCGTTTGATTTGGTCATAGTCAATCATTTCGTACAACGCATCCAACAACGGACGCAAATATGGATTGATCTTGGCCTGTAAGTCGCCCGGCAAGAATCCCAAACTTTCGCCTGCTTCCACCGCGGGACGAACCAACACAATCTTGCGAATCTCTTCGTCTTTTAACGCTCGAACCGCCATGGCCACCGCCAAATACGTTTTACCCGTACCAGCAGGACCTACGGCAAAGGTCAAATCATTTTCTCGAATCGCCTTAATGTAGTTGGCTTGACCTTCCGTTCTGGGGCGAACTTCCTTGCCGCTGGACAGAACCGTAATGGGTTTGTTCGCCTTCTGGTTCAGCTGAGGATTACCAGGCAATACCGAGGCAACATCCGAGTCGGTCAACCGACCGTGTTGATTTAGGATCGAGCGCAATTGCTCTACCGCCTTGGTCGCCTTCACAACCGCCGAATCGTCCCCGGAGATCCGAATTTTGCCATCTCGATGCGTGATGTCCACCTGAAACGCTTCACGCAGCCGGCGCACATTCTGGTCGCAGGTGCCAAATAGGGATAGAAGCGTCTTTACATCGACCGACGTTATGATCGACTCAGTCATTCGAATTGCGATCTGAATGGCAGACCGCTGTCTTTCCTCCTGTGAATGAACCCTGATATCTCCAAATATAGTACTCCAATCATCTCATTCGAAAACGACCAACTTGAACAAATATCGCAACTCATTTGCCAGAAAGCACTTACAATCGGTTGCCGGTCAAGAAAATATCAATCAGACACCGTCGTCTATATACCAATCCCCTCTTTCGGAGTGCCTTTCCCAATGGTCGCCGCGTTCTTGTTCAGCGGCCGCAATTGGTTACGATCGACGGTCAATCGCCAGCATCCTAGCCAACAGGGACGAAGGTGCGAGAAGATCGAGTTCACATTCATTCGCCAGGAGCCCATTAGTATGCAACCTCGAATCAGCATGATCACGCTAGGCGTTCAAGATCTATCCGCATCGATTCGCTTTTATACCGCGCTCGGGTTTCCTCGTTTTGGCGACGAAGAAAACGTCGCGTTCTTTTCGCTCAACGGAACTTGGCTGGGCCTTTACGGGAAAGAGGCGTTAGCGGAAGACGCTCAGGTTGCCGTCGCCGGCAGTGGTTTTCCTGGCTTCGCGCTGGCGCACAATGTGTCGTCGCCGGAAGAAGTCGACGCTGTTTTGAAACATGCCGAGTCATGCGGGGCTAAACTGACAAAGCCGGGTCAGAAAGTTTTTTGGGGAGGCTATTCGGGATACTTCCAAGATCCTGACGGCTATCTGTGGGAAGTGGCGCACAATCCGTTTGCCTGGATTGGTCCTCCAGACACTCAGACGGAAGCGGACGATGAATAATTGGCAGCTCATTTGCGTTGGCATTTGGGCCTGTTGGCTCAGCTGCAGCGGGTGGTCGCAAAACGTTCCAGGCGAAACGGTCCACTGGAATGAGTTCCGAGGCCCCAATGGCTGCGGCGTTTTCGAATCAACTTCGGTGCCGCTGCAATTTGACATCTCGGAGGCCGCTTGGTCGGTCGCTTTGCCTGCGGGGCACTCTTCGCCCGTATTGTCGGACAATTTGGTCATCGTCACGGGCCTGCAGGATCAGCGATTGGTGACCATCGCCTTGAACAAGTCGGATGGTTCGGTGGCATGGCAAGCCGTTGCGCCAGACGTTCAACTGGAGCCAACGCATCAAGCGGGCGGTCCCGCATCTTCGACGCCGTGCGTTGATGACGGCCACGTGTACGTCTACTTCGGTTCGTATGGATTGCTGTGCTATAACTTGCAAGGCAACCAGCAATGGGCCAAGCCAATCCCTACGCCAAAGAGTCTGTATGGGATGTCGACTTCGCCCGTTGTTTATGAAGACAAATTGCTGCTGGTGCTGGACGACGACGCCAATCTGCCCGATAGCCAAGTGAGTCGGTCTCAGATTCTGGCATTGGACAAACGGACAGGAGCGGAAATCTGGCAAACCGCTCGGCCTCTGCATCGCAGTAGCTGGTCCACGCCCACGGTATGGAAACATGACGCGGGGACGGAACTATTGGTACTGGGCAACAACTGGTTTCGTTCTTATGACCTTGCGGACGGTTCCGAAAAATGGTCGGTCAGCGGGTTTTCTCGAGAAACCATTGCGCGGCCCATTGTTGCCAATGGCCGGGCAGTGGCGGCGGCGTCCATGATTGGCGGAGTGGCCGACGAACAGCCCGATCCGGAACCGTTTTGGCAAGCGATTTTGCATTTTGATGCGAACCAAGACGGCGATCTGGAGCGAAACGAATTGGTGCCGCCATTCACGTTTCCATTTCGTCCCGAATTGCCTGTCGATCATCCGGGATTCGGACTGCCGATGCCCAGTGATCCAGAAAAGCGTAACGCGCGAATCGACCGTATGTTTGCTTCGATTGACAAGAATCAAGACGGACGTTGGACTCGGGACGAATTTCTGGGCAATATGTCGTTTGATCGAGGTAAACCGAATTTGATTGCCGTTCGCCCCGGCGGAACCGGTAATGTTGGCAAATCCCACGTGGCGTGGTCCGCGCATAAAGGCTTGCCCGAAATCCCGTCGCCGCTTAGTTATCGAGGCCGTATTTACATGGTCAGCGATGGTGGCGTGTTGACGTCTGTGGACGAAGAATCCGGCGATGTGATTTTTCGCAAACGACTACCAGCGGTGGGCCACTACCGATCTTCCCCAGTGGCGACCAACGGACAAATCGTGCTGATTTCCGAACCTGGAATGTTGACGGTGGTCAAAGCCAGCGACGATTTTGAAGTGGTGCACCAAGTTGATTTCCAACAGCCCACGTCGGCCACACCCGCGTTGGATGATTCGACCATTTATATTCGTTCGGGAAACAGGTTGTACGCGTTTCGCCAAGACGACTGAATTGCATTTGGATGGGCAGCCCAAACCGTCCAGCCACTTGGCGAGTTGTGGGTGATGCGAAAAAGTTTGGAGAGGGAGTTCCTGATGGCCTATCTGATTGGAACGGACGAAGCCGGTTTTGGGCCGAACCTGGGACCACTCACCGTTTCGGCAACGGTTTGGCGGATTCCACCGTCATTGGTAGACGCGAATTTGTACGACGTCTTGTCGCCGGTTGTTTCTGCTAACCTAACGGACGAACAACAACGCATTGTCATTGCTGATTCCAAACAACTGTACAAACCGCATGGCAGTTGGAAGCATTTGGAAGCGGGAATTTGGGCGTACTTTGCTACGAAACACACCAATCTGCCAACAACTTGGCAAGACGTGTGGAATTGGCTTTCGCCCGATGCGCTGGCTCGCATGGAAACGCTGGCTTGGTATCAAGACGTGGCGATCGAATTGCCGAGAGATTTAGACCTCGACGACTTTACCCGAGGCCAACGTTTTGCGGAAGAACTGCACCGTCTCGGCATTCAGCTGCAGCGTATGGAAACAGTGGTTGTCTTGCCTGCCGAATTTAACGTCATGGTAGACCAACTGGGATCGAAAGGCCGATTGCTTTCGCACGTCACGTTGCAGTTGGTGCGTCGAATCTTGTCTACCCTGGATGACGAACCAGTGTTTGTGGTGTACGACAAGCATGGCGGCCGCAACAACTATGCTCCGCTGCTGCAGGAGTTGTTTAATCAGTCGTTGGTTCAAGTGGCATCGGAAAGTCGCGCTGAAAGTGTGTACCGTTTGGGAACTCCGCAGCAACCGGTGCAAATGGCGTTTCGGATGAAAGGGGAATCGTTCCTGCCAACCGCCTTGGCATCAATGGCGTCCAAGTATCTTCGTGAATTGGCCATGTTCGCCTTCAATGCGTATTGGCAGAAGCAAGTGCCGGAACTTCGTGCCACGGCCGGTTATCCGCAGGATGCTAAGCGATTTCGGATCGATATTGATGCGGCCGTGCACAAGCTACATCTCAACGAAAGCACCCTCTGGCGCAAACGTTGAACTTACGACGTGGGCAAAACCACCGCTACGGTGGCTCGGCCAAGTTGTGCCTGCCATTTGGCGTCCCATCAACTAATGCCCTCTAGGGCGCTGTAGATCGAATTGAGATAGATGGAAGCCAGGCGGAAAATCATGAAAATGATCAGGCCAAAGACGCCGGCCCACACTACCAAGCCAGCCGCAATCGCTAACGTGCGCACGGCCGTCTTGGAAGACTCTTGCAATTGCCGAGAAAGTTGGTCCATCGATTCGGCAAAGCGGCCCGTTTGTTCACCCAATTCTACCGCGTCCAAAACCGACTGTGGAAAGGCACCGGTGGTCGCCAACGCTTCGTGCAGTTCGGCGCCGCGATCGATCGCCAGTTCTATTCGAGGAATATGCTGTTTGAAAAACTCGTTGTCCGTGCTGCGAATGGACAGACGAGCGGCCGTTTTCATGTCCAAGCCCGCTTCGACGGCCAAGCTGAGACTGGATGCGAACCGAGTGAGATTTAGCGTGCGAATGCTGCCGCCTACTTTAGGCAGACGCATCAGCGAATTCATGATTGGCTTAGCGAAGATACCGCCGCTCATACAACTCTTGGCCACAAACACCAACGCCATCGCCACGCCTGCCATCCCCGCCAAGAAAATCAGCGCGTCGCGTCCACCAACCAAGCCAAAGCCCAGCATGTCAAAACTTTCATCCACCCAACCGTTGATGGTAATCAACAACGCAATAACCAAGGTGGCCACAATGCCTTGAATCACCGGCCAAGCGATCCCCAGCAGAAACAGCCAACGAGTCTGCAGTAGATATTCATAGTGCTGGCCCATTTTCTTCAGAATCTGTTCCAGCCGTCCCGTCTTTTCGCCCACGTCCACCATGCTGGTAAACTCTTCCGGAAAATAGCCCCCTTCGGCCTCTAGGGCTTCGGTCAACGTGGCGCCCTTGTCAATCGCTCGAGAAACATTCGCCATGCTCTGACGATACTTGGCGGCTCCGCGAGTTGCTTCGCGATCCAATATTTTTCGCAGGTCCAGCCCCGCTTCCAGAGCCGTTCCAATGCGATCGCAAAACTGCGACAACGGACGTAGTTTGATTCGTGAAGACGCAAACATCAGATACCTCGTACTATTCACTCGTCGGCTGGTCCCGTTTCCGACTGTCAATGCCCAATACAGCTTATCCCGAGCGACATGGATTCGGCAAATCGGGCCCCTGTCAGAACGTCAAGATTTGTTAAAATGCGTCGGTTCGAACCGAACGATTTCACAACGAATCGGAACGGTCAAGCTATTCGAACATGTCAGTTTAGTCGTCAAACCTTGGCTGGGAAGCAGAATTCGGTGACGTACCGCTGGGACACAATTGCGATTGCCGGAGTCGGCTTGATTGGCGGGTCGATCGGTTTGGCCGCGCTGGAACGTCAGTTGGCGCGCCGAATCATCGGCATCGGTCGCCATCCCCAAAAGCTAGAGCAGGCTCAGGCATTAGGCGCTATCACCGACTTTGCCACCAACTTGGAAGACGGCGTCGCTGAAGCTCAACTGATTATCATCTGCACGCCGGTCCGCTTCATTGCCCAACAAGTTTGCCAGGCCTTGGCAGTCTCCAACGGGGACGCCATTGTCACGGACGCTGGTAGCACGAAGCAGCAAATTATTGATCAAGTGCATCAACAAGCGGGCGAAGCGGCGGAGCGCTTTGTTGGCAGTCATCCTTTGGCCGGCAGCGAAAAAAGTGGGGCCGAACATGCCGTGGCCAACTTGTTCTTAAATCGTTCGGTCATCGTTACGCCGACTTCGGCAACCAACAAAATCGCTCAGCAACAGACCATTGAATTTTGGCAACAGTTGGGTTCGCGCACGCACCTGATGACACCGGCCGAACATGATCAAATCTTGGCTGCCACCAGTCACTTGCCTCATTTGTTGGCATCGGTGCTGGCCGCAGCAACGCCTGATGCGGCGCTGCCGTTCGTTTCCACCGGCTGGCTGGATACCACTCGAGTTGCCGCGGGGGATCCGGAACTTTGGACACAAATCTTGCAACAAAATCAAACGGAAGTGCGCCAATCGTTAAGCCATTTCCAATCTGTCTTGGAACAGTTTTCACAAGCGTTAGATCAAGACCAATGGGAAACGCTTGCTCAAATCTTAGCTTTAGGGAAAACACAGCGTGACGCTCTGGGAAGTTGATATTCAGCCGGCCGTCGGATTACCAAATCGAAGTGCGGAACAAGTTGTTACGGACGCCAAAGACTTGGGCATTGCCACGAATCTGATCGTACATGCTTCGCGAGGCTACCTTGTCGAAGGCCATTTAGATGAACCACAGATGCAAACCGTGGCCACCGAATTGTTGGCCGACACCGTGGTAGAACAAGCCATTGTGGCCACCGTGGGTGACAGCGTCTTGTCACAGACGTCGCTAGAAAATTCGCAGCTGATTTACGTCTTGCCCAAGCCGGGCGTGATGGATCCGGTAGCGCAAAGTGCCGAAGGCGCGATTCGCGATTTCAACTTTGATGTGGCAGCGGTACGAACGTTTCGCAAGTATTTCATTGCCGGTGCCGATCCGCAGCAAATTTCGCAGTTGTGCAAAAAGGTCTTGGCGAATGATTCGATCGAACAAGTTGTCTTGGGTCCGCTGCAGTTAGACCGTTTGCAGCTCGGTTCGCCCTATGCGTTTGAAAAAACGATCGTCCCGCTGCGAACGCTGAACGACGACCAACTGCTGAAACTCAGCAAAGACGGGCAGCTCTATTTGACCCTGGTAGAAATGCAGACCATTCAAAAGCATTTTCAGGACTTGGGCCGAGACCCCACGGATGCGGAACTGGAAAGCGTGGCGCAGACGTGGAGCGAACACTGTAGCCACAAAACGTTGGCCGGCCGGATTGCCTATCAAGATGAAAACGGCAGTCGGCAGTTTGAGAACATGTTGAAAGAGACCATCTTCGCGGCCACTCAGCAAATTCGTCGCGAATGGGGTGACGCCGATTGGTGTGTCAGCGTCTTTGAAGATAATGCCGGCGTGGTTCGCTTCAATGACGAATACAACGTGGTCTTCAAAGTGGAAACGCACAACCATCCTTCGGCCTTGGAACCTTACGGCGGCGCCAATACGGGCATTGGTGGCGTGATTCGCGATCCCATGGGAACGGGCCTGGGCGCCAAACCGATTTGTAACACCGACGTCTTCTGTTTCGCTCCGCCCGACACGCCGCTGGACGAATTGCCCGCCGGCGTGTTGCATCCTCGCCGAGTCATGAAGGGCGTGGTCTCTGGAGTCCGAGATTACGGGAACCGGATGGGAATTCCGACAGTCAACGGCGCGGTTTATTTTGACCGACGTTACTTGGGCAACCCGCTGGTCTACTGTGGCAATGTCGGTTTGCTGCCGGTGGACAAGTCCAAGAAGGAAACCAAACCGGGTGACTACATTGTGGCGATCGGTGGTCGAACCGGTCGAGACGGCATACATGGCGCTACGTTTAGTTCGGCCGAACTGACCAGCGAAAGTGAATCGCTTTCCGGCGGGGCAGTCCAAATTGGCAATGCCATTGCG
>JAGQOZ010000189.1 GCA_020426955.1 Planctomycetales bacterium | reverse complement strand
AATTGCACCATTCGCCCCGTACCCCCGTGGACAAGGATCTGAGCTTCGCCTTGGACCGCCACAGTTATTCGCTGATCCGGTCCGGCAAACAACAAGACGTCCCAATCCTTGGACCAATCCGCGTTCGCTTCCGACGACCAAGCATAGCTGGCATCGGTGATCAGGGCTTGCCTGGCATGCACCAGACCGGATGTTTTCGAAATATCGATGGCCGCCGTCCAGTCCATTCCGTTTAGCGAACGAACCAACGCATTGGACGAATCAATCTGGCCAGCCTCCAGTTGAAGCAGCTTGACTTCGCTGCCTAATCGAATGGCCGACGCCGCGTCCGCTCCCCAAAACGTCAAGATCTGCTGCCCTTGCGACAAACGAAACGTCCACGCAAAAATAGCGGCGGCCAAAGCGACCACCACCATTCCAATCACAACCATTCGACCTTGATTCGCCACTGGATTTCCTCGGATTTTGGTACCTTGAGGCAAAGTTCTACGCAACGGTATACTACCGACTTGGAGGCAGACGAAAAGAGCGCTTTGCCTTGCTTTATCGTTGTTTGGCCGCCCAAAATTGTTCATTCAAATGCCATGTGAGGAGCCCAACTCGCCATGCCTGATAAGTTTGATCCCTATCGAGAAGCCTTGGTATTAGAAACCAATACAGTTTGGCCCGATGAATATGACCATCTGGATCTTAGCCAAAAGGCAGAATATGAATCGGCCTTACATGCCGATCCAGAAAACGCCAGTCAGTTGGAATATGTCCGAGTTCATTCGGGATTTTGTCGTCAAATAACCGTTACGCAAAATGATTTAGACCGAATTAGCGGTTAATCCGTCGCGTTCGGTCGTCCTTGCGAACCCACCTTGCGTGTACTTGGTTCGACGACCGATTTTGCTCGAATCTTCACCGACAGTCAGTCCGAGGTTCACAACGTGAGTTCGCTTCCTTCGAATCAAACCGTTCACGTACAACTGGCGGAACGAAGTTACGACATCCACGTTGGTGCCGAAACGCTCTCGCAAATCGGAACGCTCGTCCGTTCCTTGCGAACCGTTTCACACGTGGTGATCATCACCGACACCAACTGCCAAACGCTGGCGCAACCGATCGAATCGCATCTTCGCGACGCTGCTATTCGCACGAATATCCTGACCGTGCCGGCTGGCGAACCCAGCAAATCCGCCGTCACCGCCGCCGATTTGTGGGAGCAAACCATTGCAACCCATGCCGACCGCAAGTCCGTCATCTTGGCCGTGGGAGGCGGAGTGGTAGGTGATTTAGCCGGTTTCATTGCCGCCACGTTCACTCGAGGCATCGACTTTATCCAAGTACCAACCACCTTGTTAGCCCAAGTCGACAGCAGTGTGGGCGGCAAAGTCGGCATCAATCTATCGTCCGCCAAAAACATGGTCGGCGCCTTCTGGCAACCTCGATTGGTAGTCATTGACACGAATGTGCTCACTTCGTTGCCAGACCGAGACTTCCGTTGCGGCTTGGCCGAAGTAATTAAATACGGTGTCATCCTGGACGAAGATTTCTTTTCGTACCTGGAAGCCAATGCGGACGCCATTCTTCAACGAGATCCGTCAGCGCTGACGCATATTGTGGCTCGGTCCTGCCGACTGAAAGCCGATGTGGTAGAACAGGATGAACGAGAAACAACGGGTTTACGAGCGGTCTTAAACTACGGCCACACGTTTGCTCATGCGTTTGAATCGTTGTGCGGTTACGGCCAAGTGCTGCACGGAGAAGCGGTCTCCATTGGTATGCTGTGCGCCTCGCGATTGGCTGAATTGCTTGGACGCATCGACCACGCTACAACTGGGCGTCAATTCGAATTGATTCGTAAGTTTGGTTTGCCCACCGAAGTGCCCGACGTTTCCATTGAAGACGCCATTGCCGTCATGCAAAAAGACAAAAAGGTGGAACATGGTCGGCTGCGATTCGTTCTGCCGACTCGCTTAGGACACGTAGAATTGGTTGGCGATGTCGATCCTCAGTTGGTCCGTCAAGCCATGCTCCACCAGTAACCACAACCTGAAAAAGATCGGGGGCATCATGTCTCAGCGAACGGATGCGACGTTGGCCGAATCGATGCGAGCGTCTTTGTGCCTGTCCATGGTTTCCGGCGTCGGCCCGCTAACTCGCACCGCATTGCTGGAACATTTTGGCTCGGCCTCCGCTGTCTTGCGAGCTGCCCCGAGTGAACTCCGGCAAGTCCCAGGCGTTGGACAAAAAGTGGCCAACGCCATTGCGTCCGCCCAAACCGATATCGACGTCACTGCCGAATTAGAAACATGTCGCACTCACGGCATTCAAATCTTGGACGAACAATCGGCCGACTATCCCAAACTGTTGCACGAAATCCATGATCCGCCCGGAATCTTATTCGTGCAAGGCGAACTCACCACCGCCGATAAGCTTTCGGTCGCCATCGTCGGCACGCGACACGCTTCACGCTACGGCCTGGAGCAAGCAGAACGGTTGGCCGCAAATTTATCTCGAGCCGGTATCACGATTGTCAGCGGATTGGCTCGAGGAATCGATGCGGCGGCACATCGAGGTGCCTTGGAGGCGAATGGCCGGACCATTGCTGTGCTGGCCAGCGGATTGTGCAACGTCTATCCGCCAGAACATCAAAAGCTGGCAGAAGATGTCAGCCGACAAGGTGCGGTGATCAGTGAAAATCCGTCGTTCTTTAAGCCGCATCAAAGCTCGTTTCCTCGGCGCAACCGCATTATCACTGGCATTTCCGTCGGAGTGATTGTGGTAGAAGCTCCGAATCGCAGTGGCGCTCTGCTGACAGCCAATCACGCCATGGAACAAGGGCGAGACGTTTTTGCGGTGCCGGGACGAGTCGACAGTCGCATGTCACATGGTTGTCACAAGCTGATTCGCGAGGGAGCGAAATTGGTAGAAAACGCCGACGACGTGTTGGAAGAATTGGGGCCTCTTTTCGAAGCCGCTCCCAAAGCCGATGGTACTCAAATTCTGCACCCAGCCGAACTGCAACTCAACGAACAGGAATCCCAAATCCTAAACTCGATCCAGCTGGAACCAACTTCTATTGATCAAGTGGTCATGGAAACAGGAATTCCGGTGCATCGAGTGCTTTCGACAATCAGCGTTTTGGAAATGCGCCGTTTGGTAAAACGCATCAGCGGCAATTCGGTGGCTCGAGTTTCCTTTCGAACGTAACCTCAACTAGGCGTCAACAGGTCTAACAGGTTCGTCAGGCGTCAACAGGTTCGTAGTCCCGCCTTTAGGCGGAATCGAGCGTGTCAAACGATCAGCCCCTTCCCTTCCCTTCCCTTCCGTAGTGGACGAGACAACGAGTCCCGCCTTCCGTAGTGGACGAAGCAACGAGGTCCCTGATTTGCATGGCATTCAACTTCGCGGATAATGAACCGTCTGCCTTGGAGGCTAAACGCTTTAAACGAAACTCAGAAAGGTGAATTCGCATGAGCGAAAAAACACTCTTTAGCAAGATTGTGGATCGAGAAATCCCGGCGGACATTGTGTATGAAGACGATCTGTGCCTGGCTTTTCGAGACATCAGTCCTCAGTCGCCGGTTCACATTTTGGTCATTCCCAAGAAACCGATTCCGTCTATCGCAGCAATCGCCGATGAAGACGCCAACCTGCTTGGACACCTGTGGTTGATTATTCGAAACATCGCCGCCGCCGAAGAGCTAGACAATGGTTACCGAGTGACCGTGAATTGTGGCCATGAAGGTGGCCAAACCGTAGACCATTTGCATTTTCACTTGATGGGCGGCCGACAACTCAAGTGGCCTCCGGGTTAAAATACATATCTCCGTCGAGACGATGTTGATCATTTTTTGCTGCAATCCGTTTCCTTCGAGTTTTCCTGATGACTTTGCCACTTCTTTCGAATCGAATTTTTCGCATTCTGCTAATCGTGTCCAGCGCAGCGTGCTCGGCGTTCGCTCAAACCGAACGCACCGACGATTCGCTGGTCCCGGATTTCCAAGCTGACGTGACGCCGATTTTCACCAAGTATTGTGCGGGCTGTCATAACCAAGACGAAGTGAACGGTGAATTCATTATCACCAGTTGGGAATCGATCCAAGCGGGTGGCGAAAATGGTCCGGTGATTGTTGCCGGAAACAGCGAACAAAGCCGTCTCATCCAATTGATGACCGGGCAGGAAGAACCAATCATGCCGCCTGAAGATGAACCCGCGCCCACGGACAACGATATTGCCGTGGTGAAAGCTTGGATTGACGCGGGCGCCAAACGTCCTGCCGAAATCTCATTGCCCCAGCAGAACAATCAGACGGCATCGACAACGCCGCTGAACACGCCTGCGTTGGCGGCTAGTCTGGCTGCCAAACCCATTACGGCCGTCGCCTATTCATCGCTCGGCAAATTTGCCGCGGTCGCTCGGTATCAAACTGTCGAGTTGGTTTCGGCAGATTCGTTGGCAGAGATTCGGCGGTGGGATAACCATCCAGGCAAAGTGCAGGCGGTGGCGTTCGCGAACCAGGATTCGAAACTGTTCGCCGCATCAGGAGTCACCGGTTTGCAAGGCGAAGTACGTATCTGGGATTTGGCGTCCGGCAAACTCGCCAAGACACTTACGGGTCATCGAGATGTAGTCTACACCATGGCGCTTAGTCCTGACGAAACGATGCTGGCCACAGGCAGTTACGATCGCAATATTTTGTTGTGGGACGTACGGACCGGGCGGGTTGTTCGTGAACTTTCCGGACACAACGGAGCGATTTACGACCTGGCGTTTTCGCCGGACGGACAAGTGCTTGTCAGTGCCAGTGCCGATGCCACGGTCAAGGTATGGAGCGTGGCGACGGGCGAACGCCTGGACACGCTCAGCCAACCGCTGAAGGAACAATATTCGGTGGACATTAGTCCGGATGGCCAGCGCATTATCGCGGCGGGCGAAGACAATCGCATTCGCCAATGGCAACTGGTTTCCACGAATCAGCCGAAAATCAATCCGCTCCTGATCGCTCGATTCGGTCACGAAGGTGCCATCCAACGCGTTCGCTATTCCGCCGACGGACGTCGCATTGTTTCGCTCGCCTCCGACCGCACGCTGAAAGTGTGGAACGCGGAAACGTTGACGCAGCTGCATGCATATGAGAGACAACCTGAGGATGCGCAATCGCTGGCGTTGACACCTGACGGGAACTTTGCGTTGGTCGGACGCATGAATGGTTCGTTGGAACGCTTTGACTTGCGGTTTGAAGTCCCTCCGATTTCGCCTTCCGACGCCACCGGCGCTGAAGCAAATGCTAGTTCGCCGGAAGCAGACGTCGTCAACGAATCGGCAGAGATTAGCGACTTCACAGAGCAAGAACCGAACAACAATGCCAAGTTGGCAAATTCGGTGGAACTGCCGGTGATCATATCGGGAGTCATCGCGAAGGAAACCGACGGTCAAGCGATGGCGGAAGATTGGTTTCGATTTAACGCCAGCGCAGGTCAAGCGATCATGGTTGAAGTCAACGCGGCTCGTGACGGTTCTCCGCTGGATTCTCACATTGAAATCCGCACCAGTCACGGATTGCCCATTCCACAAATCAAGTTGCAGGCGGTACGAGATTCCTACTTTACTTTTCGAGGCAAAGATTCTTCGACGGTGGGCGATTTTCGTTTGCACAATTGGGAAGAGATGCAGCTGAACCAGTATTTGTACGCCAACGGGGAAGTTGTCAAACTGTTCCATTATCCTCGTGGCCCCGATTCCGGCTTTAATGTTTATCCGAATTTTGGTTCGCGTTTTGGTTTCTTTGGCACCACTCCTATTGCTCACGCGCTGAACGAACCATGTTACATTGTCCAGCCGCTGTCACCCGCAGAAACCGTGATACCCAACGGCTTGCCAGTCTTTACGTTGCATTATGAAAACGACGACGATAGTCGCCGCCAATGGGGCGCTGATTCGCGATTGCAATTTGTCGCGCCGACGGATGGCGAATACACGGTTCGCATCAAGGACGCTCGAGACTTTGCTGGTGACGATTTTCGTTACAAACTAACGCTCCGAACCGCGCGACCCGATTTCCAAGTTCGCTTCACGTCACCATCCATCGAAGTCAGCCAAGGCGCAGGACGCAAATTCGAAGTGCAATTAGATCGCATGGATGGCTTTGACCAAAGAGTTCGCTTGGAAGTGACCAACGTGCCAGACGGGATTTCGGTGACTTCTCCCATCGTGATAGAAGCGGGACATTTACGAGCTTGGGGTGTGGTTTGGGTCGACGAGAATTGTGAACTCGACAGTGAAAACGCAAAATCCATAACCGTCAATGCCACAGCCGTCATCAATGGTCGCCACGTCAGCAAGGAATTGGGACCATTGGGCGAACTGAAACTAAATAATGAATCGCCCAAGCTGTCGGTAGAATTGGTAGCGGAAGTGCCGAACGATGCCGCGACGCAGACACTGTCGATTCGGCCTGGAACCACCGTGACGGCCAACGTGCGCATTCAGCGATTGGACGCCAGCGGTCCGATCAGCTTTGGCAAGGAAGACGCTGTGGTGAATTCAGCTCATGGAGTGTTTGTGGATAACACCGGTTTGAACGGAGTCTTGATTCCGCCCGATCAAACCGAACGAACCATTTTCATCACAGCCGAACCGTGGGTCCAACCGGCCGAACGCTGGGTGTTTGTCGAATCCGAAGGATACGGCAACGCCGTTTCTCAGCCGATTCGCCTGCAGATCCTACCTTGCGAATAAGACGCTTTTTGGCGGTGTCCAACCAATCTTTTTGAACGATGACTCCCACGAAAGTGTCCAATTTAAGCGGATTCTTGGAAGGCTGAACGAAGATCAAAAAACCAGCTCGAGTACTCTGGTAACCCGCCAGCCCCTATCGCGCATCGGATGGCGTTTGTACGGAAGGATCCGAACCAGATTAGCAGCGAGATCGTCAATTCAACAAGCTCGCCGATCTCCCAAAAACGATATCACTCATTCTCCTGTTCAGCCTGATCTGGCTATTGGTCTCGATTGACCAACGATATCATCCAGCCGAAGAACGCAGCGCCCGCGAAGATCGGATAAAGAATCGCCAGGAACATCTGTGACAATAGCATGTCATGCGGCGCCGGTGGATCTCGCCCCAACAATTCGCCAACTCCTAGGGCCGCGAGAATGCCCATGGGGGCACCCAATACAGCGACGACAAACCCGGCGAATCCAGCAATCACGGGACGCATGCGTGACATGCTCAAGGTCACCGACAGAGCCAGGATTCCGACCAGCGCAAGTTTCAACGGGACGGTTGTCACGGTCAACGCCAGGATGACCGTCAGAAACAAGAATCCCGTCAAGGACCATAATAGCCAAGTGGGTATCAACGACTCGAGCCACGGGGGCGAGGCGGGAATAAGTTGTGCGTCATGCGAACGATCTCCGCTAACCACCAAGCCTCGTTTCTGGATAAATCGTAAGGCGCGTTCAAAGTCGTCCTGCAGTTGGCGAAATGCTTCTGGGCTGCCGCCGTGATCGGGATGACATTGCTGGGCAAGCTGGCGGTAAGCGGTTCGCAAGTCTTGTTCGGTACAATCTGCTTTTAGCCCGAACGTGGCCAGACCGGAGAGCGCTGATAGTGATCGGCGATTTCCATCCGCGTCAGACACTGGTGCGATTCCTTACAAGAACGAAGCGAGGATTTTATTTACGGAGCAAACGCTTTGTCATGTTCATTCCAAAACGTGACAAATTCCGAATGATGACGCGTGGCAGAAGGCGTAAACACGGCCTTGCGCAATTCGTCCTTCTGGGTTTCAAATTGTTCGAAGTCTCGTGCATCGCCCGCTTTGAAAACGGGCGCCTGTTTATCATAAACGATAGTCGCGCCATTCGCACCGTCTTGATGATACTGCGACAACCCGATCACTCGGTCGGAAACGTACAGCGCTTCGTTCAATTCGTGCGTCACAATCAAAATGGTGTAAGGCGGAGTCTGGCCGGCGGCTTTGGCTTGCAGATTTTCATCGTACAGACGCAGCAGCATCAACTGCAGTTCTTCTCGAGTTGCTTCGTCCAACGCTCCGAATGGTTCGTCCAAAAGCAAGATTTTCGGCTCCATGATCAGCGCCTGCGCAATAGCAACTCGCTGCCGCATACCGCCGGACATTTCGTGTGGATACAGATTGGCGGCTTTGCTGAGCTGTACTTTTTCCAATAGATCCAACGCTTGCTGCCGATGTTGCGAACGGAGTTTTCGCCATTGAAAGTAACCGAACAAACGTTCCGGCAGCGTGGTCTGATCCAGCATCAAGCCAAACGCCACGTTATCTCGAGCGGTCAGGAAGTCGAACAAACTGTAATTCTGATAGACAATGCCCACGTCTCGATTGGGCCGAGTGACCGGATGTCCGTTGGCAATGATTTGACCCGCTTTAGGCGGATGCGTTCCCAAGATCGCTCGCAGTAATGTTGACTTTCCGCACCCGCTGGGACCAACCACAGCTACAATTTGTCCCGCAGTAATTTCCAGGTTGATATTGTTTAGCACTCGATTCGAACCGAACCAATGACTGACCCCTTGGCAATGCAAAACACAATTCGGCCTAGTATTGCTCATTCCAATTCGTTCCCTTCGAACACAATTTACGCGAACTTGCCAGTTGAACAAAAACCGAATCAATCGCCAAACCAGGGGCAAAGTTTTCTTCGTAGCAGAGTCAATAAGTAATCTGCCACCAGTCCTGCTACGCCCAAAATTAAGACATACACAAAAATCACCGTCATGTCGGTTCGTTGATAAAACAGTCGCAGGCGATAACCAAATCCGGCGCTGGATACCATCCATTCTGCGGCCACCAACATCACCATGGCTGGGCCAATTTGCAGTCGGACGGCATCAATTAGACGAGGCAAAATCTGTTTGTAGATCACGTTCCAAATGAGTTCCAGGGAACTGGCACCAAGTGTGTAGGCTTTGAAGATCAGGTTTTCCGGAACATCTTTTTTGGCGGATTGGTAGATAGATTGCGCCAACGTCGGTAAGACGCCAAAGGCGATCATGGTGACATACATTTGGTATGACGTTCCTACCAAAATAAAGAAAATTGCCATCATGGCCGTAGGCGGAATCTTGGCCAAGAACGACAGCGGCGGCAGGAAGAACGATTCAATGGAGGCGTACGCGCCCATCAGAATGCCAATAATTAAAGACAAGGCGACACCCACTCCTAGTCCGGAAATCAGGCGAATGAAGGTGGCCCAGGCGTCTTCGGCCAACCAGTACTCGTCTTTTTTTAGTCCCTGCGGCGAAAGGACTCGGAGCAATCCGTCGTGATACAAACTGCTCCACGTCGGCACGGTCCGATCGATGGCGGTTTGCGATTCTTGTTCGAACCGAGTGATCTGCGCTTCGTAATCGTGGATCTTGCTTTGGCGTTTTGCCAGCGAAGCCGGATCGAGTTCGTCCGCGGGCGTTGCCAGTACTTCAGACAATAAATTACGGACATTGTCCAGTTGCTGGGCTGCGACTTCTTTTTGTCGAACCGCGCGACCGTGGGAAAAAACAGTGTAGCCTCCGACCAGAAGCAAGATGGACGCAATGCCAAGACTGAATTGCCATGCTTTGGGGATAGACTTGCGAACCATCAACATGGAATCGACTTTCCGATGGAAGAATGCTTCAAAACAGATGCGTCGCAAGGCAAATCAACGTGCCTTGCGACGATAGGTGTCCTATTCGTAACCGACGCGGCTAGGGCAGATAGGACGAGTCGAATTTGAGATTGACTTCACCGGCATCGGAACCGAAGCCGATGGTAGCGCCTTTCACCAAATCGTGCGATTCGCAAAATTCTTTTACGGTGTCCATGGTGGTTTTGAATTCATCGCTATTCAGCAACGCTTTGCCTTCGGCTGCGGTTTTGTAGAACTGCGTTTGTTGGACCACGGTCTTCATGTCGGCCAGTTCTAGTTTGGAAAACTTCGCTCCCAATGCCACCAATACTTCGTCTGAATTATCGCCTTCCAATTCTTGGTTCACGGCGTAAAACGCGTCGCAGACGGCAGCGATAAACTCCTGAGCGCCCGGCTTC
>JAGQOZ010000188.1 GCA_020426955.1 Planctomycetales bacterium | reverse complement strand
ATTGGCCTTCGGAGCGTTGTACGTGCCTGGCGCAATCATGGGCGTGCTGATCATGATGCCCATCATTGCCATGATCAAAGGTGGGCACCGTTTTAACGTGTTGTTCATGTGGTTGGTTACGGCGGGCATCATCGGTTTGACTGGTTTGTCCATGTACGAAGATGCCAACGACACCGATCATCAAGCGGCGTTGGCGGAAGCGGAACGAGATGCACATCGGATTACCGAATTGGCAAAACTGCCCGATAAAATTCCGGTGGAAGGCGCTTCGGCCTTAATGAAGCAAGATCCGTTTACGCAAGGCCCCAAAGTATTTGCCAAATATTGCGCGTCATGTCATCGGTACGATGGGCATGATGGTCGAGGTAGAATGATTGTGGAACGGACCGAAGAGGGAGCCAGCCAAGTGGTTTTGCCGACGGCAACGGACTTGGGCGATTTTGCTAAACGAAGTTGGTGGAAGCAGCTGTTAACGAATTATTCGCAACATTTTGCTCCTTTGGTTCGATCTGACTTTGACCTGGAAAATTCCGAAATGGCCGGTTGGTGTAATGACAACCGAGACGTTCTGCTCGAATCGGCCAATGCAGCTGACCTGGATGCCATTGTGGAGTTCTTGGTAGCTCAGGCTTCCAATCCGTTGGTGGAAGTGGACCAGGAAAAAGTTGACAAGGGAGAAGCGTTGCTGACCGATTTGACGTTGACCAATGGTGAAATTTCGTCATGTACCGATTGCCATGCGTCGTTGGGTGGCGAATTTGAATTGGATGCGGACAACAGCGGCTATCCAGAACTGAATGGCTATGGAAGCAAGGCATGGTTGACCGCGTTTATTCAGAATCCTGGTTCGCCGCAGTTTTATGGCGATGCGAATCAGATGCCGGCATTCGCTGGCAAAATGTCCAATCGCGAATTAGAAATGTTGGTGCGTTGGATGTGTGGCGACTATCCGCCAACGCACGTGGAACCTTACGCATCCCAGGTGGACCAATTGGCAGGCAATGACTCGTCGGTAGCCGAAGTTGAACCATCTAAGTGATAGCGTTCGTATTGATAAAGACGTGCGCGATGAAATGAATCATGGAGGATAAGAAATGGCACAAGTGAGAACCTATCAACAAAAGTCGACCGGATCGTCGCTGTGCGCGGCATGCAGTAGCAATTTCACGAGTGGAGATCGGGACCGAGGTGAGTCGTATTTTAGGTCAGGCAGTGTACGTTCGTTAGAGATTGATGGTCTGGAAGCGGAAGCGGTCGTCTATGGTTCGTCTCGGTATTCGGTCATCATTCGCTTGCATCGAATCTTAGAAGGCGATTTGCTGGTCCACTGCGATTGCCCTCGTTTTGCAGACGGTCTGTTTTGCAAGCATCTGTGGGCCACCTTACGCGAACTTGAACCTCGTGTGTCAAAGCTGCAATTGCCACGAACCATTGAACTATGGGATATCGACGATGAAGATCTGCTTGACGAAGATTTGGATTCCGAACGGGACGGTATGGAGAATTCAGATGAAGTCTTGGAGTATCTAGCTCAGGATCGTTATCGAATCGACCAGCGCGACCCCGAAGTTCCACAATCGCATTGGGCTGCGGCGATAGGCCGTATGACTTCGCTTCCTAATGTATCAAAACCGCCCGTGCCGACGTTCCGAACCCGCCAGGCAAAGCAGCCGGTCTACCTGGTGAATGGTGGCGAGTGGTCGCGGAATTCAGCTTTCCAGATCCACTTGCTTAGCAATCCCGACGAAGAATGTTTCTTTCGACGCGCGACGGAGTATCACATTTCACTGTCGACAGTGGGCCGAATTCAGGATGATCAGGAGCGATCTTGTTTGCAACTCCTGCTCGCGGGCGAAGTGACGCGCGAAAACAACTATTACGGTTACAGTTACGGTTCCCCTACTTCACATTCCTCGTTCTTGCCTGAGACGCATCTGCTGCCCACGTGTTTGCCTTCGCTGATCAAGACCCAGCGATTCTACTTTGCTCCTATCAAAGCCAATCGCTTTGGTGATGCTCGTTTGATCCAGCAGTATCGCGAGTTCCAGCTGGTGATGCGTTTGGACCATAATCAGGCCGAACAAGCCTGGAGCCTGACAGGTGAATTGCAATCACACAGTGACGCGAATGAATTGCAGGTGATACCCGCCAGCGAAGTGGAATTGGTGCACAGCGACAGCGGTGTGGTGGTGGTCAATGAAACCATCGGCGTGACCCAAGACGCTCGTTGGCTGAAGTTGGTTCAGGCATCGCCGCTTTCCATTCCGGAAGAAGAAATTCACTCGTTCTTGGAAGCCTTTTTCAACGTTCCAGTGCGACCAAAATTGCAGCTGCCAGAGCAGCTTCAGGTGCAGGAAACCGTTGGCGTTCCGCAAGCTCGCCTAGAGATTCTGCCCAGCGAAACTAATTCTCGAGCTTTAGTGGGCGACGTTTTCTTCGAATACGCTCCGGGATGTACCGTCGCCAAGGTTGGCACTAAAGAGTCTGTCTATTCGGCTGAAGAAAACACGTTGTACGTGCGAGACTACGCGGCGGAACAAGCTTGGCTACAATTGGATTGGCCCGACTTTAGTGAACAGCTCGCTCAAGGGCAAGTCTCGTTCCCAATGCAGCGCTTGGCGGAAGTGGTCAAGCAATTGTTAGAACGTAACTGGCAAGTTTATTCGCATGGGTTGAAAGTTCGCCAGCCCGGAACATTTAACCTGAGTGTTAGTTCGGGGGTTGATTGGTTCGAGCTTGACGCGCAGGTCCAATTCGACGAACTGAATATCGGGCTGCCAGCTTTATTGGACGCCGTTAGACGCAACGATGCCTTCGTGAAACTGGATGATGGTTCGCAAGGAATGCTGCCGCAAGCCTGGTTGGACAAATATGGTCGCATGGCCGGCTTGGCGGAAGAAGAAGACGGCAAGCTACGCTTCAAACCGTCACAAGCTTTGATGTTGGATGCGTTGCTAAGCGAACAAGAGAACGCCAAGGTAGATGCCAGCTTTACCAAGATTCGCAAAAAGTTGCAGTCTTTTAACGGCATCAAACCCAAGAATGAACCCAAGAGTTTCCAGGGCGACTTGCGCAACTATCAAAAAGATGGACTTGGTTGGTTGCACTTTCTGAATGATTTTAATCTGGGTGGATGTCTAGCTGATGATATGGGGCTGGGAAAAACAATTCAGATCTTAAGTCTGCTGGAAGCCCGACGTTCTCGGCGACTCAAGAAAGACGAACAGCGTTTGCCATCTTTGGTCGTCGTTCCCAAAAGCCTGATCTTTAACTGGATGGACGAAGCTGCTCGTTTTACCCCAAAATTGAAAGTTGCTAACTACACCGGCACGGAACGTAAGGAAATCAAGGATCAGCTTAGCGAATATGATGTGGTGATTACGACCTACGGCACGCTGCGCCGAGACATCACAGAAGGACTGGGCGAAATCACGTTTGACTACGCGATTCTGGACGAAGCGCAGGCCATCAAGAACGAAAAATCGCAAGCGGCTAAAGCGTGTCGTTTGATCCATTCCAATCATCGACTCGCCATGACTGGCACGCCTGTAGAAAACCACTTGGGCGACTTATGGTCTCTGTTCGAATTCCTGAATCCCGGCATGTTGGGTTCGTCCACCGCCTTTAACGCGTTGGCTCGAGGTTCGGCGGCGGACGATGACGGTCGCAACGAATCATTGTCATTGCTTTCCAAGGCATTGCAGCCGTTTATTTTGCGTCGCACCAAGCAGCAAGTGCTGACTGATCTGCCGCAAAAAACAGAACAGACGTTGTACTGTTCGTTCAAAACAACCGAAGCCAAAAAGTATCGCGAACTGCGCGAATACTACCGTGCGCAACTGACCAGCAAAGTCCAAGATAAAGGACTCAAGCGGTCCAAGATCCATGTGTTGGAAGCGTTGTTACGCTTGCGTCAAGCGGCATGTCACTTCGGCCTGCTGGACAAAACCAAGGCCAAACAGTCCAGCGCCAAGGTTGACGTCTTGATGGAGCAACTGGATGAAGTCGTGGGCGAAGGCCATAAGGCGTTGGTTTTTTCGCAGTTCACCAGCCTCCTTTCCATTGTCAAAAACCAATTGGACCAGAAGAACATTCCCTTTGAATATCTGGACGGAAAAACTCGTGATCGAGAAGCACGAGTCAAGCGGTTTCAAGAGGATGCCAATTGTCCCGTGTTCTTGATTAGCCTGAAAGCCGGAGGTTCAGGGCTAAACCTGACCGCCGCCGACTACGTCTACATTTTGGATCCCTGGTGGAATCCGGCCGTCGAAGCGCAGGCCATTGATCGAGCTCATCGGATTGGTCAAGACAAACCGGTCTTTGCATATCGCATTATTTGCCGAGACACCGTGGAAGAGAAAATCTTGGACCTGCAGAAATCAAAACGCGACTTGGCGGACGCCATTATTTCCGCCAACGATAGCCTGATCTCCAGTCTGACCATGGATGACCTGCAGTTGCTGCTGAGTTAGTGCAGTCACGTGGAAGGAGTACTATCGCGGAGGCACAGACACAGAGAGCCGACCGTCGGTGCTCTTTTGGCTCACAGCACATTTGACTTGGAATTGGCGGTCGATTCGCCGGTGGCCGAATGCCAGTTCGACGCTGGGCGAATCCTCGTTACCGGCTTTTGTTGTTCGCGATTGGTAGTCACCAATGCAATTCGGAATGAAAACGATGTTGGCGGTGCTTTTCGTCATTGCCTTGTTGCTCGCAGTGCTGCCGCGCGGATGCGATCTGGTAACGCACTTCGATCGAGGATTGCATCGACGGGTTCAATGGCTTGAGGTCGGTACTCCCAGATCTGAAATCTTCGCTCTTCTCGGTGAACCACTCAAGACGGATGTTGAATGTTGTTTGCCGCAAAAAAGCGGATTCGAGAATGAATTTGCCCGAGCCGCAAAATCACGTGCTGGTACATATTTCCTCTGGAGAAATGGAGTGAATTGGTACTATTGCATTGGATTCGATGAGGACGACAAGATGGTTGTCCTGCTTGAAGGAAGTTCGTGATCAGCTGGGACCGGTGGTGCTAGGCATCCGAAAATCGCTTTCGCAAAGGATACTGGATGCGTCCAGTTGTGGCGTGATTCGCCGTGGCTGATTCTAGCTCGCTCGATTGTGATTTTGGGCGTCTTCCAGAATCCGCATGTGTCGCCCGCTGGGCTGAACAGAGCAGAGAAAAACAACGACCGGTGGCTGACGCACACCGGCAAAGATGTTTCGCCCTCCGGGCGGAGGCAAGGTGATCGAAAAAGGCAGTCGGTTCGTGCCAGTCACTCGAAGAATTCACTTGCTGACCTCGGTGCCCATGTGTTTCTTTCGCCGGTTCGTTAGGACGGCCCGCGCGAAGATACAGTTCGGACTCTGAACAGATCCGCTCTGCGAACTCGGCGACTCTGCGTTTCAGCAAAGCTCAATGCCACTGTGGTGTCGTTGGTGTGTGCGAATAGCACGCGCAGAGGTTGCGAATTTTGGCATTCGACCAGCAACGTCATAAAAACTTGTCGGCTAGCGTAGAGGTTTGTTAAACTCGTCTTTAAAATATTGCGAATTTCGTTGTCTAGACGATACCTCGTATTTGGGGCTTTACCTATGACAAGACGCAGAAAAATACTGGTGGCTACCGTTAGTGCGACGGTATTTGTCGTATTGACGTTTCTTGCTGTTCTGTTGATGCCGGGTTATCTGGGAATCGCGTACCATAACCAATGCATTGACCAGGCAGAGAGTGCGGCAACGCGGATTGACGTCAAATTGAAAACGACGGATGGCGATGCACAGAAGACCGTCGCCATCACAGATCCC
Source organism: Planctomycetales bacterium (assembly GCA_020426955.1). Classification (GTDB taxonomy): domain Bacteria; phylum Planctomycetota; class Planctomycetia; order Pirellulales; family Pirellulaceae; genus JAGQOZ01. Next base: position 4,275 of record JAGQOZ010000188.1, on the reverse strand, counting down.
GATCAGATGCGGTGGCTCTTGAGCCGCCTGCGTTTGTCTCCGCAACCCTTGGCCGCTCGAACGTTTCATGCCTGTGCCGGAAATCTTGCCGTTTCCATCACCACGCCCGATGAAACATACTCACTTAGCTACGATCATGGTAACGGCATGTCACCCATTTTCCGAGACCGGGATGTGTTGGGCTTCATCACCATGGATCAATCCGTTTGTGCTGAACTCAATTCGTACTTTGAATTCTTGGGATTCAGCCAACAGGAAATGACGGGTTGTCCATGAAATGGCGTGGCGAACGGAGCCTGCAGATGGATCACAGCTCAGCTCAATTCGATTCGAAGTCAGGCGTTCGCGGTGCGATTTTTAAACTGGTCTTGGTCATATCTGTGGTCTGCGTGTCGACGCTCATTGGTTTCGTGATAATCATATCTCTGCCATTGATGCGATTAGCTCGCGATATTCGCGCAGCCCAGCATCAGATCGTGAACGAATTCGACCATATCTCGATTCGTGACGCCGCACGTTCGATTCTGGCGGACCCAACGGACCGAGATATTGATCTTTGCGATCTGCCGAACTCGATTGCAAAAACGGAACCGAAGTCTGTCTACGTGCGCCATGGTGCGATGTATATCGAATACGGCGGCGGTTTCGCTCATTACGGTCTCATTATTGATCCCAGTGACCGTCCGGTTGCGAGTGACGGGAACGACGCAGGCGGAGAGTTTTACTACCGTGAAAAGAAGCTAATCGCCGACGTTTACTTTTACGATTCGGAATAATTCTTCAGCCCCTATCGTTCGAAGTGACCCTGATGTGCAGAAAGATTTAGCCGTGCAGCCAACCTGGGTTTGCCACATCGTCGTCAGTGAGCTTTCACGGTTGGGGCGTAGCATGTTTGAGTGTATGGAAGTCTTGTCCATAGCTATGGAAAAGGGCATCAGCGCCTACGCTATCAAAAGGAACTGGCGACTCGACGACAGCATTCAGAGCAAGATTGTCGCCATGGCATTCTCGATGGCGGCCGATATTGAAAGGGAGTTGATTTCACAGCGAACGAAAGAAGCCTTGCGGTCCCGTAAGGCAGCAGGTGCAACACTTGGTTCACCGAAAGGCCCTGGCAAAAGCAACCTCGACAAGTTTCGTCCTGAGATTGAAGGCCTGCTTGCGAATGGAGCCAGGCAGAAGTTCATCGCTCAACGCTACGATACGGCAAGGGATAAGAAGAATGGTTAAAATTCGTCGTTTTCAGCGGATGCACATTTGGTCGGGCATTCTGGTTCTTGTCGCGTTCTGCTTTATTACGCTCGTCTACTACTACCACCACAGGTTTTCCGTTCTCCGTCCTAACCCGTGGGTTTGGGCCGCACTAACGGGGGCAAACCTCGTCTCCGTGGCATACTGTACGTGGACAGCGATTCGGCTTTTCAAGAAAAAAGTCGTCTTCTGGCCGCTTGGATGGTTCTTGCTGGTGACGACTCCATTGGCTCTGACCGCGTCGCTTGGCTGGGAACTTGCGGCGAGGGCTCATGCACGAGAGAACATCGACATATCGAATCTCGGAATACTCACATGTTACGGTTGCGGTGCTGGAGAATTCGAGGCTTGGTCGCGTTATCCCCGTCGAGTGAAGAGTAAACACATCGAACTTATTGACGCCAACACCACACCGGCTGCTGAAACTCTCACGGCACAGCTCGACAATCATGTTGAGCGAATGGCGAATCTACTTGGGCAGCCCGTTCCCAAAGGACACATCGCCTGGGTGCGTGGGAAACTTCTAAGTTTCGGAAAAAATGGTCGAGCGATTCGCTCCTTGGCAATCTGTGGTGAAGGACCGGGTGAGCTCACCTCCCAGGATTACCATGAAGTTGCACACGCCTTGATTTATCGAATGGTGGGGCCAGAAGGATGCCCTCCAATGCTGTTGGTCGAGGGCTGGGCTCAGTGTCATAGTGCGGCATCTGTGGAAGAAGACCGCATGAATGCCATTCGCGGTCTGGCCGGGATTTACGCCGCTGGCGATTCAGTTCCTCTCCGCTCGCTGGTCTCTCCGGAATACTATGGTCGGTCCTACGGTCCCGTATACATCTACGGTGCCCCATTTACGATTTACCTCCTCGAGGAATACGGCGGTGAAGCATTCTTTCGTCTGTATCGTGAGTGTTCGCAACCAACTTTCTTTCACGATGTAAGGAAAATTCTTGGAATCGATTGGCTGCAGTTGGAGGATGACTTTTGGAAATGGTTCAAAGCAGAATTTGAAAAGCTGCCAGCGGAAGTCAAACACCCCAAAAACCAGCGACATCCAATTGCAGTAGGCGAAGGAGTGGATACCGAGAATTGGAGTTTCATCCTAAATAATGTGGCCAGTGAGCGATTTTCCGCCGAGTTGCTGCCCAAGCAATTCGCGTTTCAGATGACCGAGAGTGATAGAGACGGCTCAATGCTGCTTCAATTCGTTCGCGAATCGGAATCGTCGTTTCTCCGATGGGAGACCAACGCTGAAAGGCACCGTTTTTCACAAAGGTCACCTACGAAGCGAATGTCGCTCGACCTTAAGGGTAATCGCCTCATTGAGACCGAAACACTTGGCGAGTCGATGGAAAGCTATGTGGCCCGGCAGCACGACGGAGCCATAGGATACATTGCTATTGGGTGCGTCGCCCAAAAAATCGAGCTGGACGATGATTTCAAAACACCACTTCCATTGACCGTGACGTCAATCGAAGGTCCGTTGAGCACTTCGCTTTGGAAAGTTGCTCTAAGCCAAGAACAAGGTGACGAAACATTCGTAATCGAGTACCTACTGGACGCGGACCAAAACTGGCGTGCCATCAAATCCGAGGGCTCGCGGGCGGATGGGGCGGAGCGATTCACAGAAGAAGTTCAGTTTATGAGGGGGCCCGGCCCACGTTATCCCAAAACTATCATCCACAAATGGGAAGAGCAGAATGGCAGTTTAAGCTCGACGAGCTCGCTCCGGATTCTGACAAATGATGAATCCAGAGAAATCAAGGCCGATGTCGTTCACGCTATTGCCAAGGGGCCCGCCCCAATAACCTGGCTCCAACGCTTAAGAAACCGCTATGATTCGATAGTTGCGTCAATCAATGGCCCTTTTGTGCTGAAATACGGCTGGCCCTCATTCGCCGCTGTCTTCTTGGTCGGGAGTCGCATACGGAAATCCAAATCGCCGTAATCTCGCGACGGTTTGCGTACCTTTATGCAGAAACACCCTGGGTTTGCTACGTAAATGGATTTTGCGTTTAATCGCCGGTCACCACTTCATGCACTGCGGGATCGGTCAGATCGTGAATCACCAGATCGGGTTGGTGTTCCGCCAACTGTTGAAACGAAAAGTTGCCCGTCGCTACGGCAATGACGTTAGCGCCGATAGAACGAGCACAGCGAATGTCATTCGGCGTATCGCCCACCACCCAAATCTGTTCCGGCGTGACTTCTTGCTGTAGCTGGCGAGCGGCGTTTTTCATTGCCGATTGAGCCACGTCGTTTCGGTCGCAGTGCTGATCGCCAAAACCACCAAAGTGAAATAGATGGTCAATGGCAAAGTGCTTCAGCTTGATCCAAGCAGCCGCTTCGGTATTGCCGGTCAACAGGCCAATGGGGCGAGCAAACTGTTGCTGAATCGCTTCTACCAGTTGCACCACACCCGGTAAGACTCCGCCAGGTCGCTGCTGCAATTGATTTTGCAGTTCCGTGACGTACGCCGCCTGGAATCGATTCCAATTCGCTTCGTTCTGTTCGATCTGGTGAAAGCGGAAGATGTCCCACATGATCGCTCGATCCGTTCGGCCGGCAAAATGGGTCTCGCCGTGCGTTTCGTCTACTTGGAACAGCGAAGCCACCGTCCTTACCGCCGCGGTCTCCCCTGCCCCGCCGCTGTGAATCAAGGTGCCGTCAATGTCAAACAGCCAAACTTGTGACATAAAGTTGTCTTTCTTTGCATTATCGATAGTTATCTTCTTCCAGCATGATTTGCACGTCCAGTTGTTCTGCGGATCGAGTGTCCAGGCCGCGGATAATGGTTAGCGTCACTTGGTCGCCAGGCTTTTTTGATTCCAAAAAAGAATACCAGTTATCCAGCGATTCAATGCGATTACCGTCGGCTTGAACAATCAAGTCACCATACACAATATAAAACTGCGTATTGAAGCCTCGGCGAGTTTGGCGGGCTTGTGTCGGCCGCAAGCCAGCTTGTTCCGCTGCGGAACCTTGGTAAATGGAGCGAACCAACACGCCCTTAGGTTCTAGCGAACG